>JAYWIB010000298.1:0-11249 GCA_043789265.1 Chitinophagaceae bacterium | reverse complement strand
CGGTGAGTGTTCAGCCGAAATAATTAATTGAGAAAATTCCGGATGAATCAACGGGCTGCCCGTTTGTAAAAATAATAGGCCAGCAACCCAAAAATAAGATTGGGCACCCATGCTGCCAGCAGCGGCGGAAAATTTCCTTTGGTGGAAAATATAATAGAAAACCTGCTGAACAGAATATAAAGCACACTTAAAATAACACCAATGGCCAGGTGAAAACCACTGCCGCCCCTTACTTTACGTGAGGACAATACTGCTCCGATAAGCGTTAATATGATTACTGAAACGGGTATGGCATCCCGGTTATAGCGTTCTACTAAAAGACTGTTGATGGCCTCGCTGCCCCGCAGTTTTTCCAGCCGTATCATGTCGTCAAGTTCAGGTGTGGAAAGTCCATCTTTTAAAAACTCATCTTTGCGTAAATCTCTGGGCTTAAAATTATACTCTATAAACTTGTTGGTGCTGTGGAGTACCTGTTCCTGATCATTTTTAAAAAACCGTTCCATTACATTACTCAGTTTCCATTTACGTGCTGCAGTATCCCAGCCAATGTTATCTGCACGCAGGTTGTATACCAACTGGTAATTATTTATTTTTTGTATAAAAAAATTGCCGCCGGTTTTTGTGGAGGTATCGTAATAGCGCATACCTGCATACGAATTTGAATCGAGCCGGAAATAATAGTTCCGGCGGTAAGTGCCATTTACTAAATTGGTGCTGCTGGGTATGTATTTATTTTCAAAATTAATCCATTTGGTATTTGCCCAGGGCAATACCTGGCGGTAGCCAAACCATAATATAGTGGCCAGAAAAATACTGCCTGCCCAATAAGGAAATAAAAAACGGCGGAAGCTTACACCACTGCTGAGGATGGCCACCACTTCAGTACGATCAGCCATTTTAGCGGTAAAAAAAATCACACTTATAAATACAAACAAAGGAAAAAGCATGGCATCAATACGTGGTATAAATCCTGCATAGTATTGGGTAAATATCTGCCATGCTGAAAGTTTTGATTTTACAAAGTCATCCGTTTTTTCGCTGATATCTATTACCACCACTATAAGCGTCATCAACAGGATGCAAAAGAAAAAACTGGTAAGAAATTTTTTTAAGATATAACTGTCAATCTTCTTCATGTATAATGTTGATGCAAAACTAACTTAAACAGGCAATGAAAAAATCAACAACCCAGGATTGAAGCTGCCATTAAAACAGCCTGTTGTAAAATGCAAAAGACCATAAACTTGTTGCTTATAGTCTTTTAAAATTTTTATTTAAATGAGTAACTGGTTATTTTACGCCAAAAGCTTTTTTCACTTTTGAAACATAATCCAATTTTTCCCAGGTAAACAATTCCACTCTTACTTTTTTCACTTTACCATAGGGGTCTTTAAATTCTTTTGTAACCACTTCATTTTTGCGGCCCATGTGTCCGTAAGCAGCCGTTTCGCTGTAAATGGGTGAACGCAGTTTCAGCCGTTTTTCAATAAAATAAGGACGCATGTCAAACAAACTTTCCACCACCTTGCTTATTTCACCATCGGTTAAATTCACCTTGGCGGTGCCATAAGTATTTACATTTATAGAAGTGGGCTGTGCCACACCGATAGCATAAGAAACCTGCACCAGCACTTCTTCTGCAATGCCTGCTGCCACCAGGTTTTTAGCAATGTGCCTTGTGGCATAAGCGCCGCTCCTGTCTACCTTGCTTGGATCTTTGCCACTAAAAGCGCCACCGCCATGTGCGCCCTTGCCACCGTATGTATCTACAATAATTTTACGACCTGTTAAACCTGTATCACCATGTGGCCCGCCAATTACAAACTTACCGGTAGGATTGATGTGGTACTTAATATCGTTGTTAAAAAGCTTTGCATACTTTTTATACTTTGCCTTTACACGTGGCACCAGTATCTCCACCACATCCTTCTTAATTTTTGCCAGCATCTTATCTTCGGTATCAAAATCATCATGCTGTGTGGATACTACAATGGCATCAATACGCACCGGTTTATTGTTGTCATCATACTCCAGTGTTACCTGGCTTTTTGCATCGGGCCTTAAATATTTTATCTGCTTATCTTCTCTTCTCAGTACAGCAAGCTCCAGTAAAATTTTGTGCGATAAATCCAGTGCCAGCGGCATATAATCATCCGTTTCATTGCTGGCGTAGCCAAACATCATGCCCTGATCGCCGGCACCCTGCTCTTCTTTTTTCTTTTTATCCACGCCCTGGTTAATATCGGCAGACTGCTCATGAATGGCAGAAATAATGCCGCAGGAATTTGCTTCAAACATATATTCACTTTTGGTATAGCCAATTTTGCGGATAACACCCCGGGCAATTTCCTGTACATCCAGGTAGGCTTTGCTTTTTACTTCACCAGCCAATACTACCTGGCCTGTAGTTACCAGCGTTTCGCAGGCTACTTTACTGTTGGCATCAAACGCTAAAAAATTATCGATTAACGCATCACTGATTTGATCAGCTACTTTATCAGGATGTCCTTCGCTTACGGACTCAGACGTAAATAAATAAGCCATGTGGAATTAAAATTTTTTGAGGTGCAAAGATAAGGGGGCAGGTGTTAAACTGCAAAGCCTTCTGTTTTTGTAAGAAGACCTTGCACTATCATTGAATTTTAGAATATACAATCCGCATGCGGAGTTTACTATTACTGTTGTTCCCATTCCCGATTTTTACCCTTCCATTGGCCAGCGATTGTGTGCTGTTGGGATATGCAAACACCCTGTCGAAGTAAGCAAGATTATAAGGAGCGTATAAACGAAACTGATAGTTTACACCTCTTTTTGTAACCAAACTTTGTACATAGCGGGACACATTAAAATTATATGTGGCAATTTTATTACCGGATAAATGTGATTGCATGGTACGGTAACCGCCAAAATACCTCAAATCAATTCCACCGGAAGGATAAAAGAAAAGATTGTTATCAGGCAAATAACTTACCGATGGATTCAGATCGGTATAAATTGTTTTGTACCTGTTAACTGAACCGGTGTCTTTAAGATCGAGATAAAGAAACGGAGGCGCCGGCAAAGCATTGTCAATTTGTGGATTGCCGGGTATCTGTTCTGCAATAATTTCTGCACGGTGAATGATGCTGTTTTCAAAAGTGGCAAGACCTGGCACATTTAATATAGCATACGTTCCCGGTACCGACTGTATGTACAGTGCATCCGGCTGCGGCGAATTGGGATATTCAGGACTATTGCTGATCCTGTCTCTTTTAATGCTGTTGGCATGAGCGCCCGGCGCAACACTTACACCGGTAGAAAATCTGAAAGAAGTATATCCTGTTTGAATAAGGGTCTTATTTTTTTTGCGGAAGAAAATCTCAAGCCTTGTTTTTGGATCGCTTAGACTAATGTAAAAAAGTCCATTGCCGCCCGGCACCTGATCAGATACTATTGCAAATCCTTTGACCCTTCTTTTAAAAATACTGTCGCTGCGAAAAGCAGTTTCTGCTGCCGCTGAAGTATCTCTTTGTGCAACAAGTGTATTTAAAAAATCAGTACTCAATTTTATTCTGATTTGAAAAGCAGTTTTTTCTTTAGTAGTGGTGTCTATTAAAATACTGTCCTTCAGTTGTGCCGGAGTAATTGTGGCCTGCCCCAGTAGCTGGTCGGGCTGTACATCCGGCTGATAGTTTATTTGATAGGAGGTATCGTACCGGAAGTTGCTGGTATTGTTATTCATCTGATATACACTTAGCTTCTGCGGCTGCATGGTATCACCATAAAAACTATTTACAGAAAGGCAAAGAACTGCAGAATCAAAGCCAGTGCCGGGTATACCGGTTACATCAATGGTATCCTCTTTACTAACAAATGTAAAAGGATAAAAAGAAGGCTTCAGTTCCAGATATACATCTGCTTTTGTTTTACCAAAAACCGGATCATTATCAATGCTCCCCACAATGTGGTATTCATTTCTTGCAAGCTTTGTGGTATCATCAAAAATGCCCTGTGTGCCATCAATAGGCAAGATGGCTTCAAAAGTATTTATATTATCAACCGATGGAATCAGATCAGCACCCAGCGTAGTGCTGTCTATTTTGGTACAGCTAAAACCAATTAAAATAAAAAAGAGAAGGGTTAATGAAAACTGCAGAAAATTTCTTTGCACAAAAACAGTATTTATAATAGTATGTGGATTTGGTTGCTGTATCTATTTAGCAAGATCGCTATATAATTGCAAATAGCCTGTTAAATCACCTTCAGCATTATAAGGCAATGTTTTCTTTCCTTTTATTTTACTGAATTCATCCACTAATTTTTTATCGATTTTATCAGCACCAAATGTAATGGCATCTGCATAAGAAGCACCGGCACGGAACATAGCCACATTGTTATTATCCTTAAAATATTCCACTTCCTTTTTTGTTACATTGTCGTTGATGGCAATCAGTTTTGAAAAATCTGCGCCCAACTTTTCTTTAAAGGTGGTTTGCCCAATGGTATATACTACTTTACAATTACTGAATACAGGTTCTTTTTTGTAAGCAGTTCTTATAAACATAGGAATCAATCCCGTCATCCAGCCGCTGCAATGAATGATATCCGGAGGCCAGCCAAATTTTTTTACAGTTTCCAATGCACCTTTACAAAAAACAGCAGTTCTCAATCCATTATCCGCATACCATTTCTCATTCTCATCATTAAACACAGTTTTGCGTTTAAAAAAATCTTCATTGTCAAGAAAATATACCTGCAGCCTTGCATTGGGCAGCGAAGCCACTTTAATCATTAGCGGATAATCGTCGCCTCCAACAGATACGTTTATACCTGACAGCCGCACCACTTCATGCAGCCTGTGCCTGCGTTCATTTATTACACCAAACCTTGGCATAATACACCTCACTTCCATACCTGTGTCATTGGACTTTACTGCCAGCTTATTCAAAATTTCCGCAAATTCTGTAAGTTCAACGTACGGAGACATTTCGTTGGCAATAAATAAAATTCTTTTCTTTGTAGACATTATTTCTCTTAGTTAAAAAGTAAATCAGGATTTTATTAAGGAGTGCAAAAGTACGGGAATTTAACTGAAATAGACAACGGTACAGCATTCCAAACAGCATGCAGTTATGAGAATATTTAAAAAAGCAACAGACTTAACTTACTTTTTGCAAAAAAGGCGAACAGCAAAAAAAGTAATTGGATTTGTGCCAACAATGGGCGCACTGCATATGGGGCATATCGGTTTAATAACCCGTGCTAAAGAAGAAAGCTCTCTTGTTGTAAGCAGCATCTTTGTAAATCCCACGCAGTTTAACGATCCAAAAGATTTTGAAAAATATCCCAATACGCTTGCCAGTGATATTGATAAACTGGAAGCAGCGGACTGCGATATTTTATTTATTCCATCCGTGGCAGAAATCTATCCTGATGGTGCAGCAGGCAGTGTGCGGTACGATTTGGGTATGCTGGAAACAATACTGGATGGGCATTACAGGCCGGGGCATTTTCAGGGAGTGTGCCAGGTAGTGGACAGGCTGTTTAAAATTGTACAGCCTCACCAGGTATATTTTGGGCAAAAAGATTATCAGCAATGTATGATGATAAAAAAATTACTTAGTATCCTGCGCCTTGATATAAGGATGGTAATTTGCCCTACACAAAGAGAAGCCACCGGCCTTGCCATGAGCAGCCGTAATATGCGGTTGAGCGATGCAGATAAAATAAAAGCAACGGCCATCTATACTGAATTAAATGATATAAGCAATGCCATTAAAAAAGGTGAAACAGATTTGGTTGTGTTAAAACAAAAAGCAGTGAATGCATTGAACAGCCAGGGATTTAAAACAGACTATGTAGAGATTGCACATGCTGATACGCTGCAGTTGCTTGATAAATGGGATGGCACCTCGCCGATTGTGACATTGGCGGCAGCTTTCCTTAATGGTGTAAGGCTTATAGATAATGTTATAATTGCATAAACCTTTCCCCCCACACTGATTATGACAACAAAAACTTTTTAAAGCAATAACATCGTAATTTGTACAGCAATATGAAAAATCGGTTGTTAACTTTTCTTAAGTATGCATTGTTTCTGGGGCTTGGTATTTTTTTGGTGTGGTGGAGCATTCATAAGATGGATGAAAAAAACTGGGCTGATTGCAAAGAAGCATTGCGGTCGGCAAGATATATTTTATTTATACCCGTATTTTTTATTTTATCAGCAAGCCATGTAAGCCGTGCCATGCGCTGGAAAATATTGATGGAACCTATGGGGTACCGTCCTAAACTGCTCAATACATTTTTTGCTGTGATGATTGGCTACCTCGCCAACCTTGCCATACCCCGCCTGGGTGAGGTTTTAAAATGCACCATACTGGGTAAATATGAAAAGGTACCGCCCGATAAACTGGTAGGCACCATTTTAATAGAAAGAGCCACGGATGTGTTTTCGTTGCTGATAGTATTTATCATTGCCCTTATAACGCAGGCAAGTATAATAGGAACGTATGCAAAAGGCACCATCAGCAAATATTTTTTAACCGGCAGTGCGCTGGTGCTTGTTGTAAAAGCTGCCGTGGTAATTATAACAATTATTTCGGCATATTTTATTTTAAAAAATATTTTTAAAAAATACGGACATAATAAGTGGATACAAAAAATCAGCAACCTATTTACGGGTGTTAAAACAGGCCTGATGAGTGTAAAAAATCTGCAGAATAAAAAAGCATTTATCCTGCACAGCATTTTTATTTGGGCATGCTATGTTGGCGGCACATACCTTGGTTTTTTTGCCATACGTGGCACAGATATGCTGCCATTTGCCGCTGCTTTTCCGGTACTGGCTTTTGCCAGCATTGGCATGATTATAACGCCTGGCGGCATTGGTACGTATCCGCTTTTTATTATGCAGGTAATGGCATTGTATGATGTGGAAGAAGGGCTTGGCTTTGCTAACGGCAACCTGCAGTGGCTGGCGCAATTTTTAATTATACTCGTAGTGGGCTTTTTATCGCTGCTGCTGCTCCCCTATTTTAATAAAACAAAGGATGCACCCGCTGAGTACAAATAAAATTTATTTAGCAGCCACCAGCCTGGGCCGGAAGCCCGTTTTAAAAATACTGCCCATCTCTTTTCCAATACCGGTAATGGACACCATATTTAAAGGAAACTCCAGCAGCACATGACAAAAACTAAGGAAATAAAGCCATCGTAAACCTAGTGCATAGTTGTATCCATACAGCGCCAGTGATGTTATCCATAATATTATTACAGCAACAAACCTTCTTTTAGGTACTTTGTGCCAGCGGATAACCTCCGTTTTGCTGAACCAGTTTAAATAATGATAGGTGTAGGCAAAAGCAATAAAACGCATCAGCAGTATACCCGCTTTGGAATGAAACACTACATTGGCTGCATGGCTGTAATCGTAAGCTGGGGCGCCACTTTCATAAAACAATGCATTGCCCTGTGCATCTTTCATGGGTGGAAATTTTACATTGAACATTTCCTGCAAAAAAGAAAGATTGGTGTTAAAAAATCCTTCCCCACCGGCTTTGTAAGATGCCTGCCCGTATTGGGTAATGGGTACAAAAGTTTTATCCTGAAACAGCAGGTATAACAGGATGGGGCAAACGAGAAACACTATGAAAGACAGCATACCGGATTTGCTCCTGCTTTTTAAAGCACCAAACAAAATAAACAAGCCGGTAAATACATACACATGTACCAGTGTGGGCAGCAATGCACCAATAAAAAAAGTAAACCCATCCCGTGAGTCTGGCTGAAATATTACATTGGAAATAAGGAGTACAAACAACAATCCAAACACTTTTACAAAAACATTTTGTACAAACACCATCAGCAGCGAACCTGCAAGCGCTACAAAAATTATTTTATTGCCAAAATCGCTTGTAAATGGCCAGTTCCAGCCGCTTCTGTAGGCAATGCTTTCCAGTACTATCAGTACACCGATTGCCCAAAGTACAATGTGATCATATTTTCCTTTGGTAAAATATTGCCTGTCGTGCAGCCAGCTTATTTCGGTAAGGTAATGCAGCGGCCCCATTACCGCATATGCAAACAAAAAAACTTCAAACGGCATTATGAATGCAGCGATGCAGCTAATTATCATTAAGCCGATGTTAACTACATTTATCCTGGCAGCCATTGCAATTGTCATATCTGGTGTTTGAAAGCAAAAATAAGTGAAACAATTTTCGGTGATATAAAAAGAAAATAAAATTGTTAACCTAATTTTAATGTGCTGCGTAGCGATAAAACATAATTTTATTGCTTTCGATTTTTAATAATTAAAAACTTTGCCGGCGGATGCATAAAGTGGTGAAACAACAATTAATAGTAAGGGACATAAGCTGGCTTTCGTTCAATAACCGTGTGCTGCAGGAGGCAGCAGATGAAACTGTGCCACTGAAAGAACGGCTGAAATTTTTGGGTATATATTCCAACAATGCAGATGAGTTTTTTAGGGTAAGGGTGGCTACACTTAAACGGATGATAGAAGTAGGCCGATCCGGGAATATGCACCTGGAAGTATCGCCGGAAAAAATTCTGGATGAAATACAGGATACCGTGATGGAGCAGCAAAAAGAATTTGACCGCATATGGAACGAAATACTCCGGGAACTTAAAAAACAAAAAATATTTTTTGTAAATGAAACACAGCTCAGCAGGGAGCAGCAAAAATTTGTTACGAATTATTTTAATGAAGAAATAAGAAGCAACATTGTGCCGCTGATGATAGAGAGCATCCACAGCTTTCCGGTGCTGAATGATAAAACAATTTATCTCGCCTGCAAATTGTCAAAAAAAGACAAGAGCGTGCCGCAACGTTTTGCATTGCTGTCAGTACCTGCACGGCGGCTGCCGAGGTTTATTATACTGCCTTCTAAAGAAACTGAAAAACACATCATTCTGCTGGAAGACATTATTCGTTTTTGCCTGCCTTATATATTTTCATTTTTTGGGTACGATATTTTTTCTGCTCAAATTATAAAAGTAACAAGGGATGCAGAAATTGATATTGACAATGATGTGTCCACCTCATTGATGGAAAAAATTGAAAAAGGACTAAAGAACAGAAAAAGAGGAAAGCCCGTCCGTTTTATTTTTGATAAAGACATAGAGCCATCGCTGCTTAGCTATCTGGTAAAAAGAATGGGGCTTACACACAAAGACAACCTTATTTCCGGCGGCCGCATTCATAATTTTAAAGACTTTATAAATTTTCCTGAAAAAGTATTTGCACAAAAAAGCACCCGTAAAAAACCTTTTATACATCCTGCACTGCAGCAGGTAAACAGCGTAACAAATGTGGTGTTGAAAAAAGATGTGCTGCTGAATTTTCCTTATCATTCCTTTGACAGCCTGATTGATTTACTGAGAGAAGCCGCTATAGACCCGGAAGTACGGAGCATAAAAATAACCTGCTACCGGCTGGCGCCACGCTCTAAAGTAATAAATGCCATTACCAATGCAGTACGCAATGGCAAACAGGTAACCGCGGTACTGGAACTGAGGGCAAGGTTTGATGAAGAAGCTAACCTGGAATGGAAAGAAGAACTGGAAGAGGCAGGTGTAAAAGTATTGCTGGGCGTGCATAATATGAAGGTGCATGCCAAGCTTTGCCTGATAAAAAAGGTTGTGAACAACCGCACTATACATTTTGGTTTTGTAAGTACGGGCAACCTGAATGAAAGCACGGCTAAAGTGTATGGCGACCATTGCCTGCTTACATCTGACAGAAATATTATGGCGGATGTAAACAGAATTTTTCATTACCTGGAGCAACCCAAAACAAGGGAACCATTTTTAAAAGCCTGCAAAACATTACTGGTAAGCCCTGTAAATATGCGGAAACAACTGCTACAGTTTATCAGCAAAGAAATAAAGTTTGCACGGGCAGGTGCAGCTGCAGCCATTACTTTAAAATTGAATTCGCTGAGTGATGAAATTCTTATAAATAAATTATATGAAGCAGCAAGAGCAGGTGTGCAAATAAGGATGGTGATACGAGGCATCTGCTGTATGCTTACAGAAAATAAAAAATTTAAAGAACCGGTGCAGGCCATCAGCATTGTAGATGAATACCTGGAACATGCAAGGATAATGATATTTCACAATGGTGGAAAAGAGAAAGTTCTTATTTCATCTGCCGACTGGATGGTAAGAAATATTGACCACCGGGTGGAAGCTGCCTGCCCTGTTTTTGAAAAAGAAATTCAGCAGGAACTGAAAGACATAATGGAGATACAGTTGGCCGACAACATTAAAGCAAGAAAACTGGACAACGCATTGTCCAACCAATACATCAATCCACGTAACAGAAAAAAAATCCGTTCGCAGGTAGATACTTATAATTATTTATTCCGCAAATTATCCACAACTTAACCGCATTTATTTTTTTGCAGGCAATACATTTTGTACAGGCTTATCTTTGTCAGCAACCAAACAAACTTGTATAGTATTTGAAATTAGCAGCAATAGATATTGGCAGTAATGCAGCAAGGCTTCTTATTACAGAGGTAGTGAAGCAACCCACGGGTGATCCGCTGTTTAATAAATTAAACCTGATACGGGTACCGCTGCGGCTGGGCTTTGATGTATTTGAACAGGGCTTTATTTCCAAACCCAGAATTGGGATGATGCTGCAGACGATGAAATCTTTTAAACACCTGTGTAATGCGTACGAGGTGGAACACATTAAAGCATGTGCCACCAGTGCTATGAGGGATGCTAAAAACGCCGCCGACATTATCCGTAAAGTGCGTATGGAAACTGACATAGCCATAGACGTTATCAGCGGCGATTTGGAAGCAGGACTCATTTACGAAAATCATGTTGCTGAGAATATGGATAAAGAGCACAGCTACCTCTACATTGACGTGGGCGGCGGCAGTACCGAATTGTCTTTTTTCAGTAACAGCATTCTTATTTATAAAAAATCATTCAATATAGGCACCATACGGCTGCTTAAAAATATGGTGACGGATAAAGAGTGGGACGAAATGAAAGAAGTATTGCGTGCGGTAACCAAAGGACAAAAAGAAGTGGTGGCCATTGGCAGTGGTGGCAATATCAATAAAGTTTTTTCGATGAGCAAGCGTAAAGACGGCAAACCGCTTACGCTGGAACTGCTGAGGGATTATTACAAAGAGCTGAGCAGTGTAACGCTGGCAGAACGAATAAGCAGGTACAGCCTGCGTGAGGACAGGGCTGATGTAATAGTGCCGGCGCTGCTGATATAT
>JAYWIB010000297.1:0-3150 GCA_043789265.1 Chitinophagaceae bacterium | reverse complement strand
ATGGTTTTATTTTTTACTTTCCAATAATATCTTACAGGCTTCGTACAATAGCAGAAACGTATGCCCTGCCTGCTACTGGCAGCACCAGTAAAATAGCCCGGTTAAAACTCAGTAGTAAGTTTAAACTCTTTGGGTTTATAACCATTTCAAAAGATTATTATGATAACACCGCTTATGCACCCGGTACCCATCTGGCAATAGATGGCGTGCCCGGAGCCATTACGGAGTATGCATCTACAACCCTGCCTTCCTTCAATGTACTTTTTCCTTTGCCTGGTATTTTTGGATTTTTAGGTTATGTAAGTGCATCTGCAAGCGGTACGCCAGGGAAGTTTACATTTGTATCTACAGCCAGCGCATTGGATGCTGGCCCATACAATACACCAGTTTTTTCTCAAAAATATGTAAATGGTATAAACCAAAGTTACCCTTCCACAAGTGAAACATTTATTGCACAGGAAACCAATAACAGTGCTGGCACTTCCAACAATGTGCATATCAGATTTACAGCAAGAAATTCCCGATGGCTTTTTAATGAAATGGAAAACCAGCCCAATCTTGAAAATTGCTCCGGCGAATGCGCCAATAATTATTACATAGCAGGTGCAGATAAAATTTGTAATAGCGCAACATATTCAATACCCGCTTTACAACGCGGCGCCTCTGTTACCTGGGCTGCCAGCCCAACGGGTATCATTTCATTTCAAAATCCCAACCCCAATGCTGACCCTAACCGCACCACAATAAATAAAATTACAAATGGGTTAGTTACACTAACCGCCACTTTAAATGGTGCTTGCCAGGGAGCAGCACCTGCAGTGTCAAAAACAATTCAGGCTGGTGTACTGCTGAATGATTTGAATGTTCAATATACAAGAAACAATGGTCTGATTCAATATATAGATTTTGGGGCTTATAGCAACAGCACGGTTTATACACAAACTGGTAATTTTAAGGTAACAGCCTCATCAAATCTGCCAGGAACAAATAGCTTCAACTGGATAAATGCTGGAGCCGGGTATGGGTATACCAACTTTGCCACTTCAGGTGCATTGGCAACTTTTACACTTACAACCATTCCATCTGCTATACGTATTGATGCAACTTTAACCAATACCCAAAACGGATGCAGCAGCAGTAATACCAAATCTGTAGTTTTTGTGGGAAATATACCAGCGCAATTAAATGCTGAAGCTTCGCCCAACCCTGCAAGTAACAGTATTAACTTAACGCTTACCGAATCGTTAGAGACTTCCACATCTGTTGAAAAGGCAAGTGCTCAAAGTTTATCACCCATACGTTCTGTCAATTCAATTGGAAAAACAATTCTTACCCTTTATAATTTAAACACAGGTACGCTGGTAAAGAAGTGGTCATACAATGAAATCATTAGTCCCACTTACAGCTTAAACATTGCAGGGGTGCAAAAAGGAGTATATGGCTTACAGATAGACCGCAACAACCTAACAACCACAATAAAAATAATTACTCAATAAAATTTATGCCACTAAAAAAATCTTTTCTTATAAACACGCTCCTCCTCCTTTGCCTGCAAAGCATGGCACAGTTGCCACCCGTATGGAAGGGCAATGATAAAGTGCGGTTGGCAAAAACCTTTGTAACCCACTACATCTACCCCGCCTCCATTGCATGGCAGTCGGATAGTACGCAAACCCTTATTCAAAACGAAGCTGTCTTGCTCAAACGCAGCAACGGCCAGTCTTCGCTGGTAGATACCAATACCTGCAAAATAAAAAGCCTGCCCACAAAAACAGCTTCCATCTTACTTGATTTTGGTAAAGAAATTTTTGGTGGAGTAAGAATTATTACGGGGATGTATGAAGGAGGATTACCTGCCACTATAAGGGTTCGGTTTGGTGAATCGTATAGCGAGGCCATGTCGGAATTAAAAGGAAAAACAAACGCCACCAACGACCATGCGGTAAGAGATTTTACCACCATTCTTCCGTGGCTTGGTGCAGCAGAAATTGGCAACACGGGTTTTAGATTTGTTCGGATAGATGTGCTTGATACCAGCAAAACATTGCTCATAAAAGAAATATCTGCGGCTTTCAAATTCAGGGATGTTCCTTACCTCGGTTCCTTTAGATGCAGCGATACGCTGCTGAATAAAATTTGGGAAACGGGTGCTTACACCGTTCATCTAAACATGCAAAATTATTTATGGGATGGCATTAAAAGAGACCAGCTTGCCTGGATGGGCGACCTGAGCCTGGAAACCAAAACCCTGTTTGCTGTTTTTGGAAAAAATGAAATTGTTCCGCAGACACTTGACCTGATAAGGGATGAAACACCCTTGCCACAATGGATGAATACGCTCAGTTCTTTCTCTTTGTGGTGGCCCTACATACAGTACAATATGTACATGCAAAATGGTGACCTGAATTATTTAAAGCAACAGGAAAAATACCTTACCGGCCTTGTAAATATGATGGTGGCTTATATAAAAGAAAATGGTGAAGAAAATTTGCCGGCACGCTTCTTCGACTGGCCAACATCACCCAATGAAAAAGGAGTGCATGCAGGTTTACAATCGCTGATGATTGTTTCTTTAGAATCTTCATCTAAAGCATTTGGGTACTTAAAAAATAGCCCGATGAAAATGGTTTGCGATAAAGCCATTGCCAAACTACGCACACATATTCCCGACCCTAACAAATCGCTGCAGGCCGCTGCCATGATGGGTCTTGCTGGTTTGCAGAAACCTGCTTACATCAACGATACTTATTTTAAGGGAACGGATTACAATCACATATCACCTTTTATGGGCTATCATATTTTACAAAATAAAGCCCTGGCTGGCGACTATAATTCTTCGCTTGAATTTATTCGCTTTTATTGGGGTGCTATGCTCAAATTAGGCGCCACTACTTTTTGGGAAGATTTACAAACTGAAGACTTGCCCAATGCAGCCGGCATTGATAAAGCCGTGCCGGAAGGTAAGCTGGATATACATGGAGATTGCGGAGAGTATTGTTACATCGGTTTACGGCATAGCCTCTGTCATGGCTGGGCATCAGGGCCAACGCCGTGGTTGTCGGAACATGTGCTGGGTGTAAAAATTGTAGCCCCGGGCTGTACCATTATAAAAATAGAGCCGCATTTAGGCGACCTGCAATTTGCAGAAGG
>JAYWIB010000296.1:0-11266 GCA_043789265.1 Chitinophagaceae bacterium | reverse complement strand
TTTATAGCAATAAAAAAAACAATAAAATATCCATATCAATTGATTTTCAATAATTAAATAAAATTTTATAAAGACTAATAATTTTTGCATAGGCCAATGCTTAGAGAATAACATGGTTCCAAGTATATAGCTATAGGGTTTAGCTAACAAATTTTGATGATACCAGCGTTTGCATGGGAGCAACAATTTAACCCGTCGCCGTTCTTTCGATTAAGTCTTGTTACCGTCGGCAGTTGGCTGCCATCCGGTCAGCCCCGGTTTTTTAAACTAAATTGGCCGAAATCCGAATCCGGTAAAACAATTATATAATGACCGCTTACCTTTGCCTGCAAATAAAAAACGCTGTATGAAATTTTTATCCGCATTAAACATCCAGGCAAAAAATAAAGGTGTAAGCACCGGCACACAATGGCTGGGCAGTAAAGGAAATATTATTGAGAGCTTTAGCCCGGTGGATGGCAAACTGATTGGCGCTGTAATAAGCTGTGATAAAAACTCCTATGAGGCAGTGGTTACAAAAGCCACAGCTGCATTCAAAGAATGGCGTACTTGGCCGTCGCCCAAAAGAGGAGAAATTGTACGGCAGATTGGCGATGAACTGAGGGCAAACAAACAAAGCCTGGGCGAACTGGTGAGTTATGAAATGGGCAAAAGCCTGCAGGAAGGTTTGGGTGAGGTACAGGAAATGATAGACATCTGTGATTTTGCCGTAGGCTTAAGCAGGCAGTTACACGGATTAACCATGCACAGCGAAAGACCGGGCCACCGGATGTACGAGCAATACCATCCGTTGGGCATCGTGGGTATTATAAGTGCGTTTAATTTTCCGGTGGCGGTGTGGAGTTGGAATACAATGCTTGCTTGGGTATGTGGCAATGTGTGCGTATGGAAACCAAGTGAAAAGACTCCACTTTGTGCCATTGCATGCCAAAACATAACGGCCAAAGTATTCAAAAAAAACAATGTTCCTGAAGGGGTAAGTAACCTGGTGGTGGGCGACAGGGTTGTTGGCGAATGGATGAGTGCAGATACAAGAATTCCACTGATGAGTGCCACGGGAAGTACCCGGATGGGTAAGGCACTGGCTGGCACGGTGGCGGCAAGACTCGGTAAAAGTTTGCTGGAACTGGGAGGCAACAATGCCATCATCATTACACCCGATGCGGATTTGGATATGGCACTAATTGGTGCGGCTTTTGGGGCAGTAGGCACGGCAGGACAGCGCTGCACCTCTACCAGACGCTTAATTATACATGAAAAAGTATACAACAGATTTAAAGAAAAACTGGTGAACGCCTATAAGCAATTGAAGATTGGAAATCCATTGAACGAAAAAAATCATGTGGGACCTTTGATTGATAAGGCCGCGGCAGAGATGTATACGGCAGCAATAGAAAAAGGAAAAGCTGAAGGCTGCAATTTTATAGTAGAAGGCGGCGTGCTTAAAGGTAAGGGTTATGAAAGTGGCTGCTATGTAAAACCATGTATTGCGGAAGCAAAAAATAATTATGAAATAGTGCAGCATGAAACCTTTGCCCCTATTTTATATTTAATGAAATACAAAACACTGGAAGAAGCAATTGAAATGCAGAATGGCGTGCCGCAGGGATTGTCTTCGGCAATAATGACCACCAGTCTTAGAGAGGCAGAACGCTTTTTATCGCATGCCGGCAGCGACTGTGGTATAGCCAATGTAAATATTGGCACGAGTGGTGCAGAAATTGGCGGCGCTTTTGGCGGAGAAAAAGAAACAGGCGGCGGAAGAGAAAGCGGCAGCGATGCATGGAAAGTGTACATGCGCAGGCAAACCAACACTATTAACTATACAGATAAGTTACCGCTGGCACAGGGTATAAAGTTTGATTTGTAAACGCTGTAAAATAAATAAAAGCTTAATGGTTACGTTGATTTTAAAAGTTTATAAGCATACTTATTTTATTAATGCGAACACGTGTTTGTACATTCTTGATTGTAAAGCACGCAGGCCGTTTAACTATTTAGTAAATCGTCCCAATCCAGCGGCTGGGTAGTCATTTGTAAACTACCATTTATATCCACTGGCCATTGTTCTTTTGGCTTATCCCAGTACAGCTCTACCCCTTTGCCATCCGGATCATTTAAATAAATAGCGAGTGACACACCATGGTCGGATGCGCCGGTCAAGGGATAACTATCAGCTGTAATTCTCTTTAAAATTTCTGCTAAATCTTTTTTTGAAGGATAAAGTATTGCAGTATGATAAAGCCCCACCGCATTATCCGTGGCCGGGCCTGCGCCTTTACTGTGCCAGGTATTTAATGCAATGTGGTGATGATATCCGCCGGCACTTAAGAACACCGCACTATCGCCATAGCGCTGGGTAATTTCGAAGCCAAGTACATCCTGGTAAAATTTCAGGGAGCGATCAATGGCCGACACTTTCAGGTGTACATGACCAATACGGGTTTGGGGTGGAATTGAATATGTCATTTAAATTTCCTTTATTTGCAGTCAAATTTACTGTTATCAACTGGTTTAAATACATACCACATTTCCTCAGCGCCAACCTGGATTTGCTGAACCACTAAGTTTCTCTTTTGTGCACCAAGGCCACATGCGCATGTTTTGTTTAACACCGTCTTTTTACCACCATTTAAATTTTACAGTTATGCAATCAACTATCGCATTAACAGCAAATACACAACAGTATATTGATTTAGAAGAAAAATATGGCGCCCACAATTATCATCCGCTGCCGGTAGTACTCAGCCGCGGCGAAGGCGTATACGTATGGGATGTAGATGGAAAAAAATATTACGATTTCCTCAGCGGTTACTCTGCCGTAAACCAGGGTCACTGCCATCCAAAAATAATTGCAGCTTTAACAGCACAGGCTCAGCAACTAACGCTTACGAGCAGGGCTTTTCACAGCAACCTGCTGGGTGAATATGAAAAATACATTACCGGATATTTTGGATATGATAAAGTGCTGCCCATGAACACGGGTGTGGAAGGCGGCGAAACTGCCCTCAAACTGGCACGCCGCTGGGGCTACACTGTTAAAGGCATTGAAGACAATAAAGCAAAAATTATTTTTGCTGCCGGAAATTTTTGGGGCCGTACCATGGCTGCTATCTCCTCCTCTACTGACCCTTCCAGTTACAACAAGTTCGGCCCCTTTATGCCGGGTTTCGATATAGTTGAATACAATAATGTAGCCGCATTGGAAAAAGCTTTCCAGGATAAAAACGTGGCTGCGTTTATGTTTGAACCTATACAGGGCGAGGCTGGCGTGGTGGTGCCTGACGAAGGTTATTTAACAGCAGTAAGAAACTTATGTACAGAATACAATGTGCTGATGATAGCCGATGAAATACAGACAGGGCTGGCACGTACCGGAAAAATGCTGGCCTGCGATCATGAAAATGTTCGTCCTGACATACTTATATTGGGCAAGGCATTGAGTGGCGGTGTAATGCCTGTAAGCGCCGTATTGTGTGATGACGCCATAATGATGACTATAAAACCAGGCGAACATGGTAGTACCTATGGCGGCAATCCATTGGCATGTGCCGTAGCCATAGCAGCGCTGAAGGTATTGAAGGATGAAAACATGGCGGCCAATGCGGAGGCAATGGGAGAACTGCTGCGGGGCGAAATAAAAAATCTTAATTCACCATTTGTACAACTCGTAAGAGGTAAGGGATTGCTGAATGCCATTGTAATTAAGCACAGCGATCCTGAAGCTGCATGGAGTCTTTGCTTAACATTAAAAGAAAATGGATTGCTTGCAAAACCAACACATGGTGATAAAATCCGTTTTGCACCGCCATTATCAATTGATAAAAATCAGATAATGGAATGTGTGGCTATTATTGATAAAAGTTTACAGGCACTGTAGGTATTAAGAGAAAAATATTTTATAAATGAATCATTGATATTTGCCAAAAGATTACCTGTAAAAATGGACACACACCTGCACCACGATCATAAAGAGCAGCACCTTAAAAGCTCTGCCATGCTAACAGATATTGTTATTGGCATGAGCGATGGCCTTACAGTTCCTTTTGCACTGGCAGCAGGGCTTAGCGGCGCTGTAAGTAACAGCACTATTATTGTAATTGCAGGCATAGCAGAAATTTGCGCTGGCAGTATAGCAATGGGATTAGGCGGATACCTTGCAGGCAAAACAGAACAGGACCACTACAGCAGCGAAGTAAAAAGAGAATATGATGAAGTGGAAAATCTACGCCACATAGAGTTAGAAGAAACAAAAGAATTTTTTGCAAATATAGGGCTCAGCCCTTCCCTGCAGGAACAGGCTACAGAAGAAATCGCACGGGACAAAGATCGCTGGGTAGACTTTATGATGAAGTATGAATTGGGACTGGAGAAACCAGATCCCAAACGTGCCACCAAAAGCGCATTAAACATTGGGCTGTCATACGTGGCAGGGGGCATCATTCCGCTGAGCCCATATTTTTTTATAAGCAATTCTGCCGAAGCATTAAAAATATCTGTGGTGGCTACCCTTATTTGTCTTTTTGTGTTTGGTTTTTTCAAAAGTAAAATTACAGGCATCCACCCGTGGATGGGTGCATTAAGGGTTAGCATGATTGGCGCAATGGCTGCTGCTGCTGCATTTGGTGTGGCCAAACTTTTTGAAGGCAGCTAATTTTATTTCTTACAGAGTTCAATAAACAATTCAGATCCTTTTCTCGGTTCAATCGAATTGACACACAACTCCATTGTTTGTATAACAAAGCAAGGTTCAAATAATTCCCTGTATTCTTTTTCGCTGCCACCAAATGGCGGCCCGTGTTCAAAAGCCCGGTTAAATAAAAGTCCCGCTAATTTACCCACAGGCTTCAGCAAGTCATGCATTTTATCTGCATAGGCTTTTCGCAGTGTTGGATTTAATGCACAAAAAAATGTTTGCTCAATAATTAAATCATACTGACCATCGTGTTCAAAAAAATCAGTACAAATAATTTGCAGCTGTTTACTGCTGAATTGTTTTAATTTCTCTTGCAGTTGCCTGCATAAAAAAACAGACATATCAAGAAGCGTAATATCACTGAACCCATTTTGTAAAAGATATTCAGCCTCATAACTGTTGCCGCAGCCAGGTATAAGTATGCTGATATTTTTATCTGAAAGCTTATCAATATAATCTTTTAATGGAGTGGTGATGCGGCCTGCATCCCAGGTATGCGTATGGCTGCTGTAGCGGTTACTCCAGTATTGTTCATCGAGTATCAGCATAATTTATAAATGATGTTTGATATTGGAAGCAGTATTTTTTACCGTCCAGTCTATTCTTTTTTCAAAACTATGCTGGCGCACGGGGCAATCACTTTTAATGCATACGGGGCAGCTAAAATCAAGGCAGCCATCTGAATGCACAAACAATTCAACAGATTCTCCAAAGTCTTTATGCACCCCTTCGGAAAGTATATCAATTTCTTTGTGAGCCTCATGTACATTTAGGTACCATGGCACAGTTAAATGACAATCTATATGCAGTGTGCTGCCATATTTTATTATGCGGAAATTGTGCAAATCAATCCAGTTTTCCCGCCTGTTGCCATTCAGCATGGCAACCATATTGCTTATCAAAGTTTCATCTGCTTCATCCATAATACCGGCAAGGGATGTACGCACAATTTTATAACCGGTAAAAATTATAATAAATGCAAAAAGAATTGCCACAGCACTATCTATCCACCACAGCTTGGTAAAATAAATCAAACCCAGCCCTGCTATGATACCGAGTGTGGAGTAAGTATCTGTTTGTAAATGTTTGCCGCTTGAAATAAGTGCCAATGAATTATTTCTTTTACCGGTCCGTACACAAACCGTGCCTGCAATATAATTTACACATGCAGTAAAAGCCACCAGTAATATACCCGTGTTAAGCTGCTGTATGGTATGCGGATGAATAAAATTATCAATGGCTTCATATATAATTACAAAACCAGCTACTGTTATCAATGTGCCTTCCACCGCTGCCGAAATAAACTCAGCCTTACCATGCCCGTATGGATGATCGGTATCTTTAGGCTTAGCGCTTACATACAGGCTGTACACACCTATCAGCCCCGCTATAATGTTTACCGTACTTTCCAGTGCATCCGTTAATACAGCCACAGAATTGGTAATGTACCATGCAATAATTTTTACAATAAAAAGCAATATACCAATCAAAGTAATTATCTGCTGCAGCCTTAAGTTTTGCTTTACTGTTTTCAAAAAAAATAAATTTAAAAGGCAAATATAATTGAACCTAAAAAGATATGCTTCCACACTTTCTATTGCAGAACATGCCAATAATTAAAGACTATATATAATCCACCGCTGCGTCCCCTGAACGCTGCGTACTCTGCACCTCTGCGTGCCATCCTCTCTGCGTACTCTGCACCTCTGCGTGCAATCCTCTCTATACACACAACCTCTGTGTGCCACTCCTCATCGCCTTTGCATTAAACATTTCCAAGTCGTACATTTGCCCGATTTAAATGAAAGCATGGAACTCAGCAAAAATTACATACCTGCAGCAATAGAAGCCAAGTGGTACCAGCACTGTCTTGATAAAGGATATTTTAACAGCACACCAGATGCCGGTAAAGAAGCATACAGTGTGGTGATTCCCCCGCCGAATGTAACCGGTGTGCTGCACATGGGCCATTGCCTTAACAATACCATACAGGACATACTGATACGCCGTGCAAGAATGATGGGCAAAAACGCCTGCTGGGTACCAGGTACTGATCATGCATCCATTGCTACCGAAGCAAAAGTGGTGGCCATGCTGAGAGAAAGAGGCATTGCAAAATCATCTTTATCAAGAGAAGAATTTTTGAACTATGCCTGGGAGTGGAAAGAAAAATATGGAGGCATCATTTTACAGCAATTAAAAAAATTAGGCTGCAGCCTGGACTGGAACAGGGTAAACTTTACGATGGACAAAGACTATTATGCGTCTGTAACAAAAGTGTTTGTTGACCTCTATCAAAAAGGATTGATATACCGCGGCAAGCGCATGATAAACTGGGACACCAAAGCAAAGACAGCGCTGAGTGATGAAGAGGTGATAAGAAAAGAAATAAAGCAGCAATTGTATTATTTAAAATACGCCACTGTACATGAAGATGGCAGCGCTGCAGGCAACGGTATTGTAATAGCCACTGTACGTCCCGAAACGATTATGGGTGATACCGCAGTGTGTGTGCATCCTGCAGATGAAAGGTATAAACACCTGCATGGAAAGTATGCCGTGATACCGTTAATCAATAAACGCATTCCCATCATTACCGATGAATATGTTACAATGGATTTTGGCACCGGCGCATTGAAGGTGACACCTGCTCATGACATGAATGATAACATGCTTGGCCAAAAACATCAGCTTGAGGTGGTGGATATTTTAAATGAAGATGGCACACTAAATGAAGCTGCACAATTGTATGTGGGTGAAGACAGATTTGCTGCAAGAAAAAAAATAGCTGCAGAGCTGGAAGCAAATGGCTACCTGAAAAAAAAAGAAGAATACATTAGTGAAGTAGGTTTCAGCGAAAGAACGGATACAGTGGTGGAACCCAGGCTGAGCCTGCAGTGGTGGGTGAGCATGAAAAAAATAAGTGAGCCTGCATTAAAAGCGGTGGCAGAAGATGAAATACATTTTCATCCGCCAAAGTTTAAAAACCTGTACCGTCACTGGATGGAAAATGTAAAAGACTGGTGCATCAGCAGGCAGCTATGGTGGGGCCACCGCATACCTGCATGGTATGATGAACAGGGAAATTATTTTGTGGCCGATAGCCTTGAACAATTGCATCGTCTTAAACCTGAAACGGTAAACCTGACACTTCACCAGGATGAAGATTGTTTGGATACCTGGTTCTCGAGCTGGCTGTGGCCCTTTGAAGTTTTTAAAGGCATGAGCCATCCGGGCAATGATGAGGTAAAATATTATTATCCCACCAGCACACTGGTAACAGCACCCGAAATTATTTTCTTTTGGGTAGCACGGATGATTATTGCAGGCTATGAATACATGGGTGAAAAACCTTTTAACGATGTATATTTTACAGGCATTGTAAGAGATAAACTTGGCCGCAAAATGAGCAAGAGCCTGGGCAACTCTCCCGACCTGCTTGCGTTGATTGATACCTACGGTGCAGATGCAGTACGCTTTGGCATCATGGTTTCATCGCCTGCCGGCAACGATTTGATGTTTGATGAAACTGCACTGGAGCAGGGAAGAAATTTCAATAACAAATTGTGGAATGCATTAAAGCTGGTAAAGATGTGGGAGGCACGTCAATTGCCGGATGCCCTCTATTTAAAAGAAAAAGTTACTGACAATCTGCAACAGGTGCCTGCTCATTTTGCCATAGAATGGTTTGAAAACAGGATGCATGAAGCCAGGCAGGAAGTGGAGGTATTGATGAAACAATTCAGGCTGAGTGAAGCATTAAAAACTCTTTACTCTTTAGTATGGGATGACTTCTGCAGTTGGTACCTGGAGTGGGTGAAGCCGGGCTTTGAGCAACCGACAGGAAAAGAAGTGTATGATAAGACTATTTTTTTCTTTGAAGAACTGATGCAGTTGCTGCATCCGTTTATGCCGTTTATTACAGAAGAAATTTATCAGTTGCTGAAACCACAGCAAACAGATTTGTGCATCAGTCAATACAAGCATATCCCGTCTGCAAACAATAAAATAATCACTCAGGGCATCTTATTAAAACAGGTAATTTCTGCAATAAGGGATGCAAGAAATAAAAATCAGTTTAAGCCAAAAGAAACCATAAAGCTGCACATACAAACAGACAACGGCACTGCATACATTGCCATACAAAATATAATTGCGAAACAAACAAATGCGGCTGAAATTTCATTTACATCTGATGCAGTACCCAATACAATTGTAGTGGCCATTGAAAAAGATAAGTTTTACATCGAATCAGAAAAAGAACTGGATGCGCTTGTATTAAAAGATGATTTGCAGAAAGACCTGGCCCATCAGCAAAACTTTTTACAATCAGTGCAGAAAAAATTGAGCAACGAAAAATTTGTTCAAAATGCAAAGCCAGCCATACTTGAACTGGAACAAAAGAAAAAGGCCGATGCGGAAGCAAGGATAAAAACAATTGAAGAAAGTTTGGCAGCACTTGATAAATGATGGCATGTAACGCTACCGTTGTTTTAAAAAAACAAAGCTGTTTCTTTTAACAGTTTACTCCCGGCTGTAAGTAAAATTGATACTATTTAAGCCGTAAATTCGTTGTACCTCTAAACGAAATACATGGCACCGAAATTTTATAATTTTTTCATTTTAACCGCACTGGTCTGTATCCTGTATATGCCTGCTGCTGCACAGCAAACGGGCAAGCCTGTATTTACGCCCATCAAAAAATTTAAACCGCCTGTTGTAAAAACTTATCTCGCCAAACTGAGTGGCAGCAATGCACACTCCACTGCCGAAGAAGCCAAACAAATAATTGTATTGCCTCTACGCGTTAGTGATGATAAAAATATATTGTATAAAATTTCGTCTTATCAACTGGCATATAAAAGACTGGGCGTAACTGAAGACGAAGAAACCGGTAAAGTAACACCATCCACAGACATGGTGGGACAGCGATTTACTGAAACACCCCTGCCAGCCATCTGGAAAACCAATGTAACCGAGACTTTAAAAAAAGGAGAAGAACTGTATTTTTTTGATGTAATAGTCTCTGACAAACAGGGCCGCTTATTTTTTGCGCCAGACTTAAAAATAAAAATCGAGTAACATTTTTAATAAGTCACACGGCTCTCCTACTCCACTGCAAAATCTATTTTAATAGTAATGCTCGCAGTTTTATTGCGTGCCGATGTGTTGAACACGCCGCCATAACTGTAATCTTCATTACTGTTTTGCCCGGTAATTTGAAACACACCCATCGTGGCTTTCTTAATTTTTCCAAGGCCGCTGCCTGCATTCTTCGCAATGGTTTCTGCCCGCAGTTTGGCGTCTGCACTTGCTTTGGCCAGCAAATCAATTTTTAATTCAGACAGTTTGGTATAATAATAGGAAGGTGCCGAAGAATTAAACTCAATACCACTTTGAATGAGTTCTGTTACCTGCCTTGAAATTTTTTCTACTTTATCTATATCTTTTGAATCCACCACTACATTCTGCCGGAGATTGTAGCCTGTAAATTCGCTGCCCGTTACTTTTCCATCTGCATCATATTTGGTTGTAAAATCTTTGTCAATGGATACTGCAGAAAAAACCATTTCACTTTCTTTAATGCCTTTCTCTTTCAGGTAGGTTCTTATTCTTCCTTCGTCTTCTTTAAGCAATGTGTAAGCACTTTTTAAGTCCATCATTTTGCGGCTGTAGTTTCCTGTCCATACAATCTGGTCGCTGGTAAAATCTTTTTCGGCCAGCCCGTTTACAGAAATATTTTCGGTGGAAGTAAACTTATACCGGTAGGCACCGGCAGCCAGCCAGAAAGCTGCAATCAGCGCCAGTGCTGCAATAGCAACGGTAATGTAATTTTTCATGCAATGATTATTTTATTAAAAATACCATTAAAGAGCACACAACAATTTTTTTTAGACAAATTAAAAATGTTAATTGTCACACTACAGATTCCATCGTTTTGATTTTTTCTTTCATTAAGCTAAGGGCAATTTTTAACTGCTGATCCATACTCAAATGTGTATTGTCCAGTTCAACGGCTGTCTTTGCTTTTCTTAATGGACTCACCTCCCTGTGAGAGTCAATGTAATCCCTCATCTCCAGGTTGCTTTTTACTTCTTCAATGCTGATGTTGGGATTCTTCTCATACATCTCCTTAAACCTTCTCTCCACCCTTACAGCTATATCCGCCGTCATAAATAATTTCAATTCAGCTTTTGGAAACACTGTGGTGCCGATATCACGGCCATCCATTATAATACCTTTCTTCTTTCCCATTTTTTGCTGGGCAGCCACAGCAAATGTTCTTACTTCTTTGATGGCCGCCACATCACTTACTTTCTCTGCAATAATTAAATCACGTATCAGGTACTCTACATTTTCTCCATTCAGCATGATTTCCGACTGGCCAGATTTATCATTGTGCTGAAATTCAAGTGTTATATCCGCAAGCGCTTTTTCCACCTCCCGTACTTTACTCCAGTCTACATGATTGCGTAAAAAATAAAGTGTAACGGCCCGGTACATTGCCCCGCTGTCAATGTATACATAACCCATCTCCTTTGCAAGCTGCTTTGCCAAAGTGCTTTTACC
>JAYWIB010000295.1:0-3173 GCA_043789265.1 Chitinophagaceae bacterium | reverse complement strand
AAGAGATGCACGGCGCTTACAATGCAGTGGCGCCTGCCCCGGTAAGCAATAAAGAATTTACCCTGGCGCTGGCAAAAAAAATGAAAGGAAAATTTTTTATCCCTGCCTATGTACCGTCGTTTTTATTGAAGCTGGCGCTGGGTGAAAGCAGTGAGGAAGTATTAAAAAGTACAACAGTAAGCTGTCAAAAAATAAAAGACAGCGGCTTTACTTTTTTATACCCATCCATCGAAGCGGCGCTTGCAAACCTGTGTAAAAAATAATACCCTGCACTTTTTTGAATGCAGGGTAAAAATATTTTCTAATCTTTTTTATTAATTTGAAGTTTTGGTTTGGGAAGGCTTGCTTTTTTTGAAGAAGCGCCGGTAAATAAAGCGGCGGTTACTTTAGCAGGGTTGCCCTGATAAGCCCATACCATATTGTTTACATACTTATTAAACACTGCATTTAATTCTGCAAGGCTCACCTTTTTCATATCATCACTAATGGTGATTGATCGTTTCCAATTATTGTGCAGCACTTCATTGGCAGCCAGCGAGCCAGCCTGTGCAGCGTTGGTTTCCTGACCATAAAAAAAACGGGTTAAGTAAGATGTTTTTACATTTTTCAATTCATCCTCTGTAAAGCCTTCTTTCTTTGTTTTATTTACCAACGTTTTTAATACGTTGATGTATTTATCCGGCTCAGTAGTGGATACGGCTATGTTTGCCGAAGGAGAGGCACCTCCGTCGAACCAGCTTTGCGGCGCATAAGACAAACCATTCTTTGTTCTTATCTCCACAAAATGCCGCTGCGAAAAAATACGCATGGCCAGTTGAAAAGCATTGTATTCATCCGACCCCGGCAATGGCGCACCTGTTACTGCCTGTATGTAATTGGTGGCCAACTCCTTTTTTTGTGGTGTAAAAGAATTTTTTACAGGCGCAATGCTTTCCTTCTTCAACACAAAAGGTTTTCCTTCCGGTACGTTTGCAAGCATAGCTTTTATTTTTTCTTCCAGCAGTACTTTATCCAGTTCTGCCACCACCACTATCAGCATCCGTGATTTGGTTAAAATACTTTGGTAATATCCTTTTGTTTCTGCTGCCGTTAATGCTGACACGGTAGCAGCAGTACCTTCAGGCCGCTTTGCATTGTTTTTACCTGCAAAGGCCGTTTGCCGGGCAAAGTTGTCAATGGCCACGTCCGGCTGCGACTCCTGGGCACGCAGGTTATTTACAGCATCCTGTTTTACCCGGTTAAATTCAGCTTCATTAAACACCGGCGCTGCAATGGCATCTGCATACAACGACCATACTGCATCAAAATCTCCTTTTATACAATTCATGCTTACAGAAGAAAAATTTTTAGCAGCCGTGCCATTCACCTGTGCACTCATTTTATCCAGCTTATTTTTAAACTCATTTTTTGTGTCATTTTTTGTGCCGCACTCTGTAAGTGCAGTCATAGCAAGGCTTTCAATGCCCTGTTTGGTAAAAGGATAATTTTGCACACCACCTTTTATCACCGTTTGTATTTCTACGATATCATTGTTACTGGGCTGTACAATTACTTTTACGCCGCTTACTGTCATTTCGTATGGCGCTGACTGCTGGGCAGCGGCAGGTAAACTTACCACTGCTAAATAAAACAGCGGCAGTATGTACTGTATGGTTGAAAAAAACTTTTTCATATCTGAATGATTGAAGTATTAATGATTGGGTTTAAAAAATTCTGATACATTGATGGTCTTGTTCATCTCCGGGCTTATGATAGTGCCGGCTACATAATTTTTACCCTGTATATATTTTTCGAGATAGCGCTTTATATCCTCCCTGGTTACATTGCGGTAGCTCTGTATGTAATCTGTAAAATATTCAAGCGAAGTGCTGCACCAGTAATAAGTAAGCTGGCTGGCAAGTGCAGATGGCTTTTCGGTCTGGCGAATAAAATTTCTCTCGAGTATCAATTTGGCATTGGCCAGTTGTTCATCCGTATAATAATCTGCATCGTTCCACATAGCTACCTGCTTCATTACTTCATTATAGCATTCCTTCATCTTGAGTGGATTGGGCAGGATGTAAATATTTACGGGCCCCACATATTTTTCGGTTTGATAAGAGACGCCTGCGTATGATGCCAATCCTTTATCAACCAGCGCCTGCTGCCATTTGGAAGAGTTTAAACCCAGCAGTGTGTTGAACACATCTGCCGCAATGGTAGATACAGAATCATTCCTGGTATCCGGCCCCTGCCAGAAAAAAAGCATATAGGGTGTTTGTGCAATAGAAGATTCTTTTACAAAATACTTAGTGGACTCCAGCGGTGCAAACTCCGGAATGGGATATTTCTGATGTGGATCAAAACCGCTGTGCGGCCAGTCGCCATAAATAAGTGCAGCTTTTGCAAATGCCTCTTCATGATACACATCGCCGCATATTACCAGCAATGAATTATTGGGATGATAATATTTATCTTTTATTATCATCATCTTTTCGGGTGTGGCGGTGTTTATAATATTGTGATCGCCAATAGGATTTTTCCTTGTTACTAAATCGCCCCATAATTTTTCCTGGCACTCATACCAAATCTGAAAACCGGGGTCGCTCTCTGCCCGCTGGAATTCACCATCCACCACGGGTCTTTCTTTGGCCATATCTTCTGTGCGGTAAATGGGAAAACGAATGGCAGCATTCATAAAACGCAAACCGGCATCCAGGCTGTCTTTATCAAACGTAAAAAAGTAGTTCACCCGTTCATCACCGGTAGTGCCGTTCCAAATGGCGCCCAGTTCCTGTGTACGCTCTAAAAATTTTTCCTGGTCAGGATATTCTTTATTGGCCTTAAAAAACATGTGTTCAAATAAATGGCTCAGGCCGCTGTACTCCGGCCCTTCAGTATATGCGCCATTTTTTACAGCAATCTCAATGGTGGCAAGGGGTACTTTGTGGTTTTCTATTACCACTACCTCCAGGCCATTGTCTAATTTTGTCCAATAATAATCTTTGGGAAGGCGGGGCTGGGCAATGGCTGCAATAGAACAACTCAACAGCGCCGCAGTTATAATTTTTCTCATACAAAATATTTATTTGAATTTAAACTTAAACAAAGTTCTAAAAACATACAATTTTTTATTTGCTTTTTATATAAAAGGTAAAAAAGAAAACCGAAGTGTTATGATAAATAAAAGCAAC
>JAYWIB010000294.1:0-3174 GCA_043789265.1 Chitinophagaceae bacterium | reverse complement strand
TTAAGTGACAATGAAGGCATGTCAACTTCTGTAGTTGAAGCTATGAGTTGTGGTATTGTTCCCATTGTAACTCCCGTAGGTGAAATTGCTGAATATTCAAAAGATGGCTTTAATGCAATATGGTTGAAGCAAAATTTTGATGAAAACTTAAATGATTTATTCAATAAATTTAATGCCGTTGTTAATTCTCCTCATTTGTATGAGCAACTGTCTATTCACGCATACAATACTTTTAAGGGAAAACTAAACTATACGGAATCACTTACGAAGGCAATAAATGACCATTTTAAAAATGAATAATACTTTTAAAATATCCAGATGGCAATATAATTAAGGTTGGGTTTTTATACTTTTTTTCCAACCGCATGGTAATAAGGAATTTTATTACTGATAACTATTTTTTCGAGACCACTGTTTATCATCATTTGTTCTATCTCGTTTTTAGAAAATCTATATTCTAGTCTTGTGCCAAACTTATCAAGAGAATCATTCCTTATAGTAAAAAAAGGTTTGTTGTAATAAGCGCTTAGAGGCATCTTCAATGCTAAATTTTTTAAACCAATTTTCATTAAAAGTCTGCCAGCTAAAATGAGCGGCATGTATATAATTATTGCCAGTACCTCGCATGTCAATATCTTCAATTTCGGTGGTAACCCCGATACCATTTTTCTTATCAGTTCCCCCATCCAAAATATACCTTTTGAAAACCTATCTTTTGATTCCAGATTATGATATAAATAACAATAAAAATGGCCACCTTTCTTGACTTTTTTTACGCAGTCTATCATAGATTTTTGTGGATTGGGGGTATGATGCAATACCCCAATACACATTACGAAATCGAAAGATTCATCATCAAAAGGTATTGACTCGATGCCGGCCTTGGTAAGCCGTACATTATCAATGTTTTTTAATAAGTTATCGGCTGCAGCAATCGAATCACTTGGGTCTATAGCTTCGATAAACTTAACTTTACTGGAAAGATATTTTGACCATCTACCGGTGCCGCAGCCTATATCAAGTACATAACTTTCTTTACTGATGACTTTTTCATCTACAATATCAAAGTAATCTTGTGCCCACATGTCAATCATCTCATCAGTAAAATATTGAAACCTTAGCCATTCTTCACCAAATGATTCTACAACAGCTTTATCTATATTGTCTCCATTGGTGGCAAATACATAAATTTTTCGACTATTACCCAATATATAGTTTATGGGGCGTTGATTATATGAAACCATCAAATTAGATTAGTAAGCGAAAGTATAATAATAACCGTAGTGTGAATTATGATCGGCATAATAATTTTTCAACTATTTTTATTCTGCAAGAGTTGAGCAATATATATTTTTGAAATAAAAATCAATATTTTAATCTTCAATTATTATCATATACTTTATTTTACCAAAAGCTGCTGAATGAATAAAAAGAAAAAAATTTTACACATTATTCCAACCTTTGAACTTGGAGGTGTTCAGACGGGAATTCTTTATTCTATTGAAGATTTAAATCGTACGTATGATTATAAAATTTTTGTAGTTGGAAGGATTGATCAGAATTGGGTAAACAATTTATCTTCTGAAATGCAATCTAAAATTATTAGTTCCAGCTCTTCAAACATTATTACCGGCCTATTTAAAGGCTATAAAATAGTAAAAAAGGAGAATCCAGATATCTTAATCTCATCCTTATGGAAGTCTGTGCCACTTTCTGTGACATATAAACTTTTGCATAAAAAAATTGTATTATGCGGTTTTTATCACAATTCAGTATCGCCGCATTTCCTCTCTACTTTTTTTTTTAAAATACTTGCTTTTTTTTTAGACATCGCTTTTGCCGATTCTTTAGCTACTAAGGATTTTATATCAAAATTTTTAAAATTAAAAAACGTTATTGTAATACCGTATTGTTTTTCATTTAAATTGAATACTAAGGAGAAAACTTCAGATTTTAGACTTATTAAAATTGCCTATTTTGGACGATTGCATCAAAAAAAGGGAATAACCAGGGCGATTGATTTTTGTAAAATTTGCAAAGAAAATAGACTCAATTTTATCTTTGATATTTATGGCGAAGGTGACAGCCCATTGTATATTGAAAAAATAAAAAAAGGCGGATTAGAAAATGAAGTAAAGATTAAAGGTATAATTGCCCTACCTAAAGTAGTAGAAACCATGCAATGTTATGATTTTTTGCTCCACTTAAGCTATAGAGAAGGAATGGCACTTTCAGTAGTAGAAGCTATGAATTGCGGACTTGTACCAATTGTAAATCCGGTAGGTGAAATTGCCATATACTCAAAAGATGGATTTAACGCAATTTGGTTAGATGAAAAAAAAACTGAACCTCTCATCCAACTCTTTATTAAACTGCAAACGGTTTTGAAAGATCCATTGCTATATCGGCAACTTTCAAAGAATGCCTCTCAAACATTTTCAGATTACGAAAAATATAGTGACTGTTTGAGAGCAGCTTTGGATCTATGTTTTGATAATACAAAACCTATTACCTACCTGAAACAAGCCAATTAAAATTTATGAAACTGTATTTTTAGCTTTTTCTTCATCCCATTAATATTCTTATTTTGATATTTTGGAAATCCTCAGTCTAATGTTTATCTTGCCCATTTAGGTTAGCATATTTTATGCTGACAAAATTATTTATGAATAGTCCAAAGCGGAGTTATCATTATATTGGCTCTTAAAAATCACGTTCCTACAAAAATTTAAAATTTATAAAAGCTTTTTATAAGCTTTAATGCAGTGTATGTTAGAAGGATACAACGAACGGTTATTTAACGGCAAAAGTTTTAGAAGTAAATTACATCTTGCCCGGTATATTTGGCTCCAAAAAAAAATAGATCAATATAAATGCAGCACTGAAAAAATACTGGAACTGGGTTGTTTTGATGGTAAATCTATTGAATTCCTTAAGCTGCCGCCAAAGCATTATGCAGGATATGATGCCAATTGGGAAGGGGGGCTTGATTTAGCTGAAAAAAAATGGAAAGCTTTTCCTAATTATGATTTTAACTATTGTGCAGGTATTGCTGATTTTAATCCTGAGAAGGGATACTTTGATATATCTGTATGCCAGGAAACCTTAGAGCATTTACCTCTGGCAGATGTTGACACCTATTTATACAGGATGGCAATGGCCACCAACACATAC
>JAYWIB010000293.1:0-11367 GCA_043789265.1 Chitinophagaceae bacterium | reverse complement strand
CATTGGGTATGCTCCAGTTTTTATCTATGCCTTCCAGCACATAAGTATATAATGTATTGTCCTGCCTGCCCAGGTGCGCCTGTGCAAAATTAAACTGCATATAATTTTGATTGTGCGGAAGCTGCAGGTTTACCGGCATATTGTAGGGCCCGGATACACTATCCCATAAAAGCTTACCATCTCCTGTATAGCCCGCAGTTAAAGGCTTTTTGCCCTTTACATAAAATGTATCTGCAGCCCCCAACGTATCAGTGCCTGTAAGTTCAGTTTCATTAATAAAATACCGGGGCTTTGTCATTACGCTGATGCCTGTAATATAAGTAACTGCTGAATCGGTTGCCGGTTTCAAATCATTTATTACAGTGAGGTCAGCATCGCCCCACAGGTACTGCCCCTTTGATGTGATTAAATCGCTTGCCCATGAATTTTGCTGTTTTAATAAAGTTTCTGATTTATCCAGCGGGGCTATTTTCCATGCAGTATCATTACCTGCCGGAGGCGTTATTAAAGTTATTTTACTGCTGGTACCTACTGCAATAGTGCCGTTGTATTGCAGCAACGACAGTACACGGTTATCGGTAAGGCCTTCCTTAGTAGTGATGGTGGTAAGTGTACCCTGTTTTAAATCTGCTATATACACACCCTTGTCTGTTCCAATCCACATGCGTCCCTGTTTATCTTTCAGCAATACCCGGTTACAGGTATCCCTTAAGCCGGGCTGATTGTTCAAGTATTTTACAGTACCTGCAGCAGGGTCTATAATGTCCACACCGGTTCTGTTAGTTGCCAGCCACATAAGGCCATTGTCGTCTTGTTTAAAATCCTGAATGTTGTTATCGCTCAGTCCTCCGGCAACATCCAGATGGCGAATAATTTTTTTTGCAGAATCAATTAAGTCCACCCCATTGGCAGGCCCTACCAGCCACACATTGCCCGCTTTATCTTTAAACGTATTGTAGATGGCATCGCTTAGCAAACCTTCTCTTTTAGTTGCGGTCTCCATGGTTTTACCAATGGGGTCAATGATGTTGTAACCACTGTTGGTGGCTACGGTTATTTTTCCATTTGTGTTTGTAAATGATTGTACAAAATCATTGGTTAATCCATGCGCTGCATCTAAGCGCCACACTATTTTCTTTTGAAAATTAATGATGAACAAACCTTTTTGTGTAGCCACCCACAAATTTCCTGCAGCATCTTCTATCAGGCTGGTAACATTTTCTTTAAAAGGATGCACTGTTTCGGCGTTTTGCTCTATCATACTTAAGCCGCCTATTGTAGACACCCACATCCTGTTGTGATCATCCAGTGTGCAGGATGACACCCAGTCATTGCGCAGACCCCTGCTCTGGTCGATAAACCTTATCCTGTTAGTTGCAGGATCCAGTATATCTGCTCCCTGGTTTTTTCCCATCCATATTCTTCCTTTATCATCACATGAAATATTTGTAGTAAAGGCCTGTTTAAAACCCATAGACCCTTGATAGCGCAGAATGGTTCCACGCTTTAAATCCACTGCATCTATTCCGCCACCACTTGTTGCTATCCATATCCTGCCGGCTTTATCTTTAGTAATGGCTCTCAGTGAATCATTGCCCAGGCCATTTATTGTACTTAAATATTTTATGTTGTTTTTTGCCGGGTTAATAATACTTGCCCCGGATGTGTTGCTTATAATCCAGATATTTTTATCCGCATCTTCTGCTATATCTGTAAGCTGTCCATCGGTAAGGCCTTTTGATTTGTCCAGTGCTTTAAATGTTTGTGTGGCAGGGTCAATTACAAGCACAGTACCGGCTGTTGTTTTACAAATCCATATCCTGCCGTCTTTATCTTTTATAATTCTGCAAAGATTGTTGGGAGGAGTTTTAAATTCCATTGTATAACTGACAGTTCCTTTTTTTACATTCACCACACCTATTCTGTCGAAGCTTATAAACCAGATATTGCCGTCATTATCTTCGGCCATACCAACCGCGGGTGCGGCAATGGGCCCGGGTACAATGGTTTGCACATGCTCACCATCATAACGAAAAAGGCCTTCTGCACTGCTTATCCATAGCAACCCTTTTTTATCTTTCAGCAGGGCAACAATAAATTTTGCAGGAAGACCCTGAGGCACACCAAGTTCAAAGAGAGAAAGGGCGTTGGCTTTTTGCAATGCAGGTGCCTGTCCTTTTGCTGCAACGGGCGGTGGCAGCAAAAAAGTTTTTAGCTGCAATGATTTTGATGGCAGGCTGTCAAAATTAAAATCAATACCCGCAAGCTGGCCAGCATCCACCACTGTTTGCTGCGGCATACCTGTAAGCGCCTTGTACCCCAGCGTATCATAAGCTGTTGAGGGCAATGCATCCAAATCCAATTTTTTTATCACTGGCTTTACAGCACCATGGCTGGCAGTATCCCAGCTCAATTTTTTTTGGCCGCTGAATTTTAATGGAACTGTAACGGGTGTGGCATACCCCATTTCTTTTTCAGGAAAAGGAATTTGCCCTGAGTTGCTGCAGGATAAAAAACTAACAACTGTAAAAGTTGCTGCTGCTGACCTGCAGAGCAATTGCTGATGGTTGAACATGTGGTAATGCAGTTAGTGCGCTGGCTTTAAAGGTAAAGAAATAATAAAGTTTGTTCCCTCTCCTTCTTTTGTTTCCACTTTTAATTCGCCGCCATGGCCCTTGGTAATGATGTCGTAACTTAAAGATAAGCCGAGACCAGTGCCCTGACCCGCAGGTTTAGTAGTAAAAAAAGGCTGAAAAATTTTATCTAAAACTTTTTGTGGAATGCCGTTGCCGTTATCTTTTACAGTGATGTAAACTTTATTGCCATCTTTCTTTGTGGCTACAGATACGGTGGGTTCGTATCCCTGCAGGCTTTGCCCTTTCTTTTCGGTAACTGCGTAAAAGGCATTGGTAAGTAAATTCAAAACAACCCTGCCCATATCCTGCGGCACAATATTTATTTTGCCGACAGAAGCATCCCAATCAGTCTGCATCGCTGCGTTAAATGATTTGTCTTTTGCCCTCAGGCCATGATAACTCAGCCGCAAATATTCGTCGCACAATTCATTGATATCGGTGGCTTCTTTTACGCCGGTACTGCTGCGGCTGTGCTGCAGCATACCTTTTACAATGGCATCGGCACGCTTGCCATGGTGATTAATTTTTTCAAGGTTCTGCATTACATCATGGGCAATGGCCTCTACCTCCTGCATATCACCTTTGGCCATTTCATCCATCATTTCTTTTATCAGCTCACTGCTTACTTCCGAAAAATTATTTACAAAGTTCAGTGGGTTCTGTATTTCATGCGCCACCCCTGCGGTAAGCTCACCCAGCGAGGCCATTTTTTCTGAATGAATAAGCTGAGTTTGCGTTTCTTTTAATTCTTTCAGTGCCAGTTGCAGTTCTTCCTTTTGCTGTGTAAGCGCTGCAGTGCGTTCGGCCACCTGTACTTCCAGCGCAGCTTTCAGCTTTTCTGTCAACTGTTGTTCTTTTTCTATTTCCTTTATTTTCAGTTTTTCTTTTTCCAGCGCCTTGCGTTGCTTTTTTTGAATAAACCAAATGGCTATCATCCATACGATGGTAAAGAAAATGGCCGCATCAAAATAATTATTCCACTTATTGAAAAAAGATCCAAAAAATATTTTTACCCAGTCGGTAACAATAACCACTGCAATAAAAGGAAGTACTGCATACAGCAATGATTTTAAAAAACGCAGTACCGGACTTGTAAACCCAATGTAAACAAGGCCAAGCAGCATGGCATGTGTGGCCCAGGTGGTAATGTAGAAGTAATCCATATTACTCATTTCCAGCAGCAGCAGCACAATGGCTGCAGCAATGCCTGCTATAAGCCACTTATTCCAATCCTGCTGTATGGCGGCGGGCAAATACTTTCGTATGTACCGGATAATAAAAATTATCAATAAAATTTCTATAATCATTGGAACTGTATTTTTAGCTGAAGTCAGCTTTACAAAAGCAGCCTAATTGTCGCGGTAAAATAATGATAAATTCAGTTTGAATGGTATTTTTTGTTACCGTCACAAAAAAAAGGCCCCGCATTACCGGGGGCCGTTAAATATAAAAATTGGGGGTTAGTACTTTTATAAAAGAAGACGGGCATGTCTGTCGCCCATAAAGTTTTTTGTTTTCTTATAATACTTTACCGGGTATTCGTCCGGGCTTTTGGTAAGCTTGCTGAAAAAAATTTTTACGGCTTTAAGTAACATATTGTCTGTGGTTTTTTGGTTATTGATACTCATAGATACAGATTTTATTACACTGTAACGGAGTGTATTTTCATTTATTGTATCTGGCATCAAAAAATATTTCAGGATATACAATTTTTTAACCAATGCCGGGCATAGCCATCAATAAAGGGTTCGTCCGCAGGTGCTGAGATTATAATTGTAATAGAATGGGCAGTTCAGGGTATTATCAAATACATAACTCTTCAACGATTTAACTGCTACATGCAATGACGCAATTTTAAAATTTGAGCATGTTTTTGCAATGATACATCTATGATTGCAGTTGCGTAATAAGCATGGCAACCGCCTCTTTAGTAGTCTATCAACTGCTCTTCCATTACGGCAGGCATGGGCCGGAATTCATACTGCTGGTTTCGCAGGCATGGTTCAAAACCTGCTTCACGAATGGCTTGCTGTATACTTTTGCTGGTAAACCTATGGGGAGCGCCTGCAGCGCTTACTACATTTTCTTCAATCATAATACTGCCAAAATCATTGGCGCCGGCCTGCAGGCATAGCTGTGCCGTTTTTTTGCCTACAGTAAGCCAGCTTGCCTGTATATTTTTTACGTTGGGCAGCATTATTCTGCTCATCGCAATCATGCGGATGTATTCTTCGGGCGTGGTTAAATTGTGCACACCTCTTATTCTTGCAAGCAGGGTATCCACATCCTGAAACGTCCATGGAATAAAGGCAATAAATCCTTTGGCATCCGCTGGTTTCAGGCTTTGCACTGTTCTTAATTTTACCAGATGCTCAAAGCGTTCGGTTATAGTTTCCACATGCCCAAACATCATGGTGGCACTTGTTGTAATATTGAGTTTGTGAGCTTCCTGCATAATGTCAAGCCATTCCTGGCTGCCGCATTTTCCTTTGCTGATGAGGCGCCTTACCCTGTCGGTTAAAATTTCGGCACCCGGCCCCGGCAGGCTGTCGAGACCTGCATCTTTTAAGGCCATCAATACCTGCCGGTGTGTACTTTTTTCCAGCTTTGTTATATGTGCTATTTCTGGCGGGCCAAGTGTATGCAGTTTAATGCTGGGATACAAACTTTTTAATTCTTTAAATAGATTTACGTAATAACTCAATCCCAAATCCGGATGATGACCGCCCTGCAGCAGCAATTGTTCGCCCCCGTAGCGGATGGTTTCATCTATTTTTCTTTTGTACGTTTCTATATCCGTAATGTAAGCCTCTGCATGACCCGGCACCCGGTAAAAATTACAAAACTTGCAATTGGCAATACACACATTGGTGGTGTTTACATTGCGGTCAATTATCCAGGTTACCTTTCCATGAGGCACCTGCTTTTTACGCAGTTCATTGGCCACAAACATCAGCTCGGCAAGCGGGGCTTTCTCAAATAAATACACACCCTCTTCCACCGATAAAAACTGTAACTCCATTGCTTTGCTGTACAATACATTTAAATCCATAAAACCATTTGAATAATAAATAACAAAAGTACATCCATATGGTTGTATATTTATTTATTACTTGCCATGAAGAAATTACTGCTTTTATTTATCTGCTATTTTCTGATAAACCCTTATTGTTTTTCGCAGGAAATATTATCGCCGCAGCCCGCTGCAAAATTTCTTACCCGCTTTCCATTTAAACAATATAGCGGTGGGGTAATGATACTGAGGGCAAGGCTGAACAACATAAAAGACACTTTTAATTTTATTCTGGATACGGGCAGTGGCGGCATTTCGCTTGATTCTTCCACAGCAGCTTATTATAATATTGAGTCACGCAGTTCGGATACCACCATCACAGGGATGGGTACTGCACACAAAGTAAAATTTGTGTACAATCAGCAGTTAAATTTTCCTGGACTTAGTGTAAATAATCTTGACTTTCACATCAACAATTACGATATACTAACGAGTGTGTATGGCGAAAAAATTGATGGCATTATTGGCTTTAGTTTTTTGCGCAGGTACATCGTAAAAATAGATTTTGACAGCACTGAAATAGAAGTTTATACACCCGGCGAATTTAAATATCCCCGTGGCGGCACTATACTTCGGCCGGCCTTTACCACCTTGCCCATACAAAACCTGCTGGTAAAAGACAGGCGCAAACTGAATTTTAATTTTTACTTTGATACCGGCGCCGGCCTTTGTTTTTTAATGAGCGAAGCTTTTGCAAAAGACAGTGCTGTACTGATGAACCGGAGGGAGCCTGTAATAACACAGGCAGAAGGTATGGGCGGACGATTGCAGATGAAACTAACAGTAGTAAAAATGCTGCAGGTAGGTAATTATAAATTCAGAAATGTACCTACCTATATTTACAATGATGAATACAATGTAACCTCTTATCCTTTTGTAGGCGGCCTGCTCGGCAACGATTTGCTGAGGCGCTTTGATATGGTTTTAAATTATCCTCAGCGTGAAATACACCTGCATCCTAACGGCCATTTTAATGAATCCTTCGACTATGCTTATACCGGTATGGCTACTTATTTTGTAGATGGCCGGATAGTGGTGGAAGATGTGGTTCCGGGCTCCCCTGCCGCCAAAGCGGGTATAAAGGCAGACGATATACTGGTGGGGGTGGGTACCAATTTTACCAACAACATTATGCAGTATAAAACCCTGCTGCAAAACGCCAATGAAAAAATTAAAATCTTTATCAGCCGCAAGGGCGAACTGTTCCAGTTAAATATTAAACCTTATAGTTTGTTATAGTCCTGTTTTCTATTGCTGCCTGCATGCTGCAGGACGGCTTCTCCCTCCAGATAAAACGCCTGAAATTTTATTGCACCCCCTTACCTTTGCGCCATGATTCAATTTGAAAAATTTACCCTTGCAAACGGATTGCGGGTACTGGTGCATGAAGATAAAAGCACGCCCATGGCTGTGGTAAATGTGATATATGATGTAGGCGCCAGAGATGAAAACCCCGGGAAGACAGGCTTTGCCCATCTTTTTGAACACCTGATGTTTGGCGGCAGCATACATATACCTGAATATGATGAGCCACTGCAGATGGCGGGCGGCGAAAACAATGCCTTTACCACCAATGACCTTACTAACTATTATTGCCAGCTACCGGCAGAAAATATTGAAACCGCCTTTTGGCTGGAAAGCGACCGCATGCTCAGCCTGGCCTTTAGCGAAAAAAGCCTGGATGTTCAGCGTAAGGTAGTATGCGAAGAGTTTAAAGAACATTACATCAACAAACCTTATGGAGATGTGCAGCACAAACTCCGGGAGCTGGCTTATACCACTCATCCCTACCGGTGGATGACGATTGGGAAAGAACTGAAACATGTAGAAGATGCCACCCTGCAGGATGTAAAAGATTTTTTTTATAAACATTATACGCCGGTAAATGCCATACTGGTGGTGGCCGGAAACATTACAGTAAACGAAGTAAAATTGCTGGCAGAAAAATGGTTTGCCTCTATTCCGGCGGGGCAAAAATATAAACGCCATATACCTGCAGAACCAGTACAGACTGCCCCACGTAAAGAAGAAGTAAATGCAATAGTGCCATTAGATGCTTTGTACAAATGCTGGCATATTTATCCACGGCTGGATAACCGCTATTACGTTACAGATTTAATTACAGAAATACTCGGCGGTGGTGGTTCTTCACGCCTGTTTCAGGCGCTGGTAAAAGAAAAACAATTGTTCAGCAATATTGACTGCTCCCACTCCGGCAGCACAGATGCCGGACTGCTGAGTATAGAGGGCAAACTGGTAAAAGGGGTGGATATGAAAATGGCCGAATCAGCACTGATGGAAGAAATAATAAAACTGCAGCAGCAGGGTATTACAGAAACAGAACTGCAGAAAGTAAAAAATAAAACAGAAAGCATGATGGCCTTTGAAGACATGGGCCTTATGAACCGGGCTACCAGCCTGGCCATTTATGAATTGCTCGGCGATGCTGACCTTATTAATACCGAGCTGGATAAATACAGGGCTGTAACTGCAGCGCAACTGCAGCAGGAAAGCAATATTGTGTTTGACGAAAACAACAGCAGCACTTTGTATTACTATTCCAATAACTAAAAAATACCATGAACAGAACAATTGCCCCCCTGATAAAAGACGCCATAGAATTTGACCTGCATTTAAAACCCTGCGACAAATATGTACTGGACAACGGAGCGGAAGTATACGCCATCAACACTGGTGCACAGGAAGTGCTGCAGATGGAAATAGTTTTTTATGCAGGCAACAGCAACGAGGCTGCCGCAGGCGTGGCGGCGGCCGCCAATCATATGCTTAAAAATGGCACCAGCAATAAATCTGCCTTCCAGATAAATGAGCATTTTGAATTTTATGGCGCTTACTGCCAGCGGGCATGCTACAACGAAACCGCTGTGTTATCGCTGCATACTTTAAGCAAGTACCTGCCGCAACTGCTGCCCGTGGTAAGTGAGTTGATAACCGATTCTATATTTCCTGAAAAAGAACTGGAAGTATACAAACAAAACAGCCGCCAGAAATTATTGGTAAGCCTGCAGAAATGCGATTTTGTTGCCAACCGTTTAATAGATGCTTACCTTTTTGGGCCGCAGCATCCGTATGGTAAATACATTGAGGCAGCCGATTACGATGCACTTACCAGCACCCAGCTAAGAGAACATTTTGATAAATATTATCTGCATGGCAGCGCCGTTATTTTTATAGCAGGTATACTGCCTGCGGATATTTATGAGCAGTTAAATAAAAACTTTGGCAGTCTTTCACTTCGCAATCACCGCCAAAAAACTTACAGCTATCAGCCTCAGCCTGCAGTGCAAAAAAAACAACGCATAATAAATGATATCAATGGTGTGCAGGGTGCCATCCGGCTTGCCCGCCCTTTTCCTACCCGCCATCATCCGGATTATATAAAAGTAATGGTGCTAAATGCGGTGCTGGGCGGCTTCTTTGGCTCCCGCCTTATGAGTAATATAAGAGAAGATAAAGGGTATACTTATGGCATACACAGCTATATACAAAACCACCTGCACGATACCGGCTGGATAATAAGTACGGAGGCCGGCAAGGATGTAAGTGAGGCCACGGTGCAGGAGATATACAACGAAATGAAAAGACTGCAGGATGAGCTGGTGGATGAAGAAGAACTGCTGCTGGTACGCAATTATTTAATTGGCACCATACTGGGCGATTTGGATGGCCCCTTCCACATCATTGGCCGGTGGAAAAATATTATACTGAACAACCTGGACGGGCAATATTTTTACGATTCTATACAAACCATCAAAACCATTCCTGCTGATGAACTGCAGGCACTTTCTCAAAAATATTTTAACCCCGAAGATTTTTATGAACTGGTGGTGGTATAAAAAAATATTTTATAAACCATTCGTATTTGTAATAAACAAAGAGTATTTTTCATTCATCAATCAACTGAAAGAATCAGCAATGAATTTTGTACTAAAAATTCTTATCACTACTGTCAATGCTTTTATATTGTCTTACATACTGCCGGGCATAAAGATGGACAATTTTTTTACGGCTATTTTTTTTGCACTGGTGCTTGGATTTTTAGATGCCATAGTAAAACCCATTCTTGTATTACTTACACTGCCTGCCACCATTCTTACACTGGGCCTGTTTCTATTTGTAATAAATGCAGGGATGATACTGCTTGCAGACAGGCTGCTGGACACGTTTCAGGTAGATGGCTTTTGGGATGCCATGCTCTTCAGCATCCTGCTTTCTTTTTTTAATTCGTTTATTTTAAAAAGAGCCATTGTGCAGGAAAATAAAAAAAGCAGGCAGCAGGGTTAATGGATCGTTTATCTGCAACTGCACACCGCCTTACAGCCCGTACTGTTTATTAAAATCAAATAAAAAAATTGCTTCTTTATTAAATATTGGTTGCAGCTAATCTTACTACCTTCATGCTCCAAAAAAATATTTGCAGGCCATGCATTTTCACCGGAAAAATTTAAGCAACGATACCTTACTGCAGTTGTATAAACAACTGCTGCTGCCCCGCATGATTGAAGAAAAAATGCTGGTGCTGCTGCGGCAGGGAAAAATTTCCAAATGGTTCAGCGGCATCGGGCAGGAGGCCATCAGTGTAGGTGCCACGCTTGCACTGCAGCCCGATGAATGGATATTGCCACTGCACAGAAACCTCGGCGTATTTACCACACGCAATATACCGCTGAGTAAATTAGTAAAACAATGGCAGGGCGCTAAAGATGGCTACAGCAAAGGGCGGGAAAGAAGTTTTCATTTTGGAAGTGCGGAGCATTTTATCTGCGGCATGATATCTCACCTGGGGCCGCAGCTTGCCATTGCCGATGGTGTATCGCTTGCATATAAATTAAAAGACGAACAAAAAGTATCGCTGGCATTTACCGGTGACGGCGGTACCAGCGAAGGTGATTTTCACGAAGCGCTGAATGTAGCTGCCGTGTGGGATTTGCCTGTAATATTTTTGATAGAGAACAATGGTTATGGATTAAGCACCCCGGTAAATGAACAGTACCGCTGCTTTAGCCTGGTGGAAAGAGCCAAAGGATATGGCATGGAAGGCGTGCGGATTGATGGCAACAATATCCTGGAGGTATATGATACCGTTAAAGGTGTAAGAGATTATTGCATCAGTAATCAAAAACCTTATTTGATAGAATGCATGACCTTTCGCATGCGTGGGCACGAGGAAGCCAGCGGTGTAAAATATGTACCTCTGCATTTATTTGAATTATGGGAGAAAAAAGATCCTATCAAAAATTTTGAAATTTATTTAAAAGAGCAGGCGGTGCTGGATGATAACAGCATTGCCGCCATACAGCAGAAAATAAAAGAATACATCGATGCTTCTTTAAAAACCGGCTTCGACTCCGCACCCATCATTGCAGATACGGCAGAAGAACTGAAAGATTTATATGCGCCTGTTGTTTCTAAGCAAACAGCACCAGCTTCCAACACAGGTATAGAAATGCGTTTTATTGATGCCATAAAAGATGGCCTCCGCATAAGCATGCAGCAGCATCCCAACCTGGTATTGATGGGGCAGGACATTGCAGCATATGGCGGCGCATTTAAAATTACCGAAGGCTTTGCAGATGAGTTTGGTGCGGCAAGGGTTCGCAATACACCCATTTGCGAAAGCGCCATTGTGGGAGCGGC
>JAYWIB010000292.1:0-3180 GCA_043789265.1 Chitinophagaceae bacterium | reverse complement strand
CCACCGGTATCAGCATTTATGCTCCTTCCATTATTTTAAGTTCATTGCTGGGGTGGAATATTTATTATACCAACCTGGTGATGGGCGGGCTGCTTATTATTTATACCATGAGCGGCGGTGCCAAAGCCGTGGCTTACACACAGCAACTGCAGTTGCTGATAATTATTGCAGGTATGTTTTTAGCAGGCTATATGGTGGTTCATTTATTGCCTGCGGATATGGGCTTTGCAGATGCATTAAAATCTGCAGGCATGCATGGCCGTATGAATATTATTACAGACGGGATGAAGGACAATCATTTTGACTGGAAGGATAAATACAATATCTGGAGCGGAGTGGTGGGTGGATTTTTTCTGGCGCTCAGTTACTTTGGTACCGACCAAAGCCAGGTGGGGCGCTACCTTACAGCGAGGAGCGACAGAGAAAGCAAGATTGGTTTATTGATGAACGGGCTGGTAAAAGTACCCATGCAGTTTTTAATTTTACTCGTGGGTATTTTAGTTTTTTCTTTTTATCAGTACAATAAAGCGCCTGTGTATTTTGATGAAGCTAAAATAATTGCGGCCAAAAAAACATCTTATAAAAATGAACTGATACAACTGGAACAGCAATACAGCACGGCAAATGTCAACGCTGATTATTTACAAAAAAATGAACTGCGTACCCGGTATAAATCTGTATTAAAAAAAGCATTGCCCGGCGACGATGCCAATGATACCAATTTTATTTTCCTCCGTTTTGTGGTGGACAATTTACCCAAAGGCCTGGTAGGTTTATTGATAGCCGTTATTTTTTTGGCCGCATGGGGAAGTATTGCTGCCGCCCTCAATGCGCTTGCATCCTGCACGGTGGTGGACTTTCATAAAAAATTTATTAATAAGAACTGTACTGATAATGAGGACTACCGCATATCCCGCCGGTACACTTTTGCATGGGGTGTATTCTCCATCATCGTTGCCATGTTTGCTCACAACCTCGGTAACAGTTTAATAGAAGCGGTGAACATATTGGGGTCACTTTTTTATGGTGTAATACTCGGCATATTCCTGGTGGCCTTTTGGATGAAACGCATACAGGGTAATGCTGTTTTTTGCGCCGCCGTACTTAGTGAAATACTGGTGATAGTTATTTACAGCATTGATATTGTTTCTTTTTTATGGCTCAATGTTATTGGTGCCATGCTGGTAATACTGCTCAGCATTTTTATACAGACAGTTTTTCCTGCCGCTGCAGCAGGCAGAAACAAATAATTTTATTGCTTCATTTTCTAATTATCGCCGGTAGAAAAAATATATAACTCTATCACGGAGTATATGATACACGCCGGAATCAAAGAAAGCCGCCGCTCAAAAAAGCATTCATTAAATTTCTTCAAATTATTTTTTCTATACACTATACTGTTAGTTCGTTACATTGCATGCTGTCTTTAACCTAAAACTTATTTTATGACCGTATTAAAACATGCAGCGTGTGTATTGCTTGCGCTGGGCAGCCACTTTTATCTTTCTGCACAAACAACAGCTTCAGCAGATACCGTTTCAAAAAACAATATTTTAAAATTAAATCTGTCCGCCCTTTTATTTAAAAATATTTCAGTACAGTATGAAAGGAAAGTAAGCCGTAAATCAACAGTAGCCTTAAATGTGCATGTGATGCCTTTTGGAAATATACCTTTTAAATCGGCGGTTGAAAAAGCCATTGATGATGCGTCTGTTGATTTGGATAAATTAAAAGTCGGCAACATGGGCGTTACTGCTGAATACCGCTTCTACATTGGAAAAAAAGGCGCCATGCGTGGATTTTATCTAGGCCCTTTTTTGAGTTATAATAATTACAAAGCAGATTTGCCGCTTAACTACAGCAATGATACACGTACCGGTGTGTTCTCCGGCAAACTAAAAACTTATACCGCCGGCCTGCAACTCGGTGCACAGTGGCAATTGAGTAAAACTGTGTATTTAGACTGGTGGATACTCGGACCTAACTATGGCAGTGCATCCGGCGATTTGATTTTAAATACCGCTCTTTCCCCTTCGGAGCAGCAGGACTTAAGGGATGAAATAGAAAATCTAAAAAATGATGTTCCTTTAAAAACCATCAAATCTTATGAAGTAAATGCAAGTGGTGCAAAGATTGTAGCAAAGGGCCCCTGGGGCGGCCTGCGTGGGCTTGGTATAAATATTGGATTTAGATTTTAATGTCTGTTTACTGCATTGCACCGGGTAAGTTTAATGACACCGGTGCAATGCATTTTTTATGCCTGCTATAGATACTGAGTAAGTCAGCTTTTTTCTATCGGCTTATACCATCTAATATTTCCACAAGCCTTTAGCCATAAACAAGGATGGATTATTTTTCATTCAGCAGCGAATTTATTTTTGTACGCACTGTTTGCTGTTCAAGTTCCATGCTTACTGCAGGCACCCATCTTTGCAACCGTTCATTTTCTTTTTCTGAAAGCTGATTAAAAAAGAAAGCGGCTTCTATCCTGTCACCATTTAATAAAGTGGCATAAAAAACTTCAGTGTAAATGCCCGGATTGTTTCCATTAACAGCAGCAAGGTGGGCATACTTTTTTTTGATGGATGCATTGCTCATATCATCCTCTGCTATTTCAGCAAGTATGCCATAACTGTTTGCATTTAAAAATTTTCGTGTGTTCAAAATCCGGACTACATGCACATACTCCCTGGCAGTGGAAGCGGTAAGCCTTTCCGTCCACAACTGCTGCATGCTGGGTGTAAAGGCGGCTGGTAAAAATTTATGCTTTAGCACCGTATCATATTTCAATGCATTGTGAATTTGATAAATGCTTTTGCAATAACCTTCTTCTGTAAGTGACTGAATGCTTTTAATAATTTTACTTTCTTTTGCCCTGTTGGGATTTTGATACAGGAACAAAGAAGCAGGCAGCGGAAACACTGCAGTGTGCCTTTTTAAATTAAAAAGGGTAATATTTGTTTTTACATTATCAAGCCCAAGTAAATCCAGCAGGTATTCAGCATTGGCAGCGCTGTGGTGCTGCAGCATTCCTTTTGCAATTTGATACAATTGAATGCTGTCATTTTTTATTAGCCCATGTGCAGCAGCTTTCCATTGATTGTGTGCATTGTTGTCTGTGCCTTCAATGTAATATTTATCGGTTTCTTTTATCGGCACATATTGTTCTTCGCTGATGAC
>JAYWIB010000291.1:0-3186 GCA_043789265.1 Chitinophagaceae bacterium | reverse complement strand
TGCTGTACGCCCCGGGTAAATGGAAAATTGCCGGGGGCAGCTGCCGTGTTATTTTGCCCGCAGTCATTTTTCGTATAAAATGTTTTTATCTCTATGCCTGAATCGGTATAAATTTTTTTCATATTTCAATATGGCCATCTGTTTGGCAGATGTTATAATAATTGCTTTGCTTCATACTGCAGTGCATCAAGTACAACACTGCTGAGTTCTGCATTGCTGTTGGCAGAATATTCAAGCAGGCGTTTACTCAGTTCAATGGCAGGTGCTTCCGGCGGAAGTATGGCTGCCACCTGGTTGATGATATAAATATTTTGATCCTTTAAATTATTTATTGCTTTCCACATTTCGTTACTCACATAAATCTGCTGGCTGATATTATATTCATATTCGGTGCGGATGGTTTCGAGTAAGCTTAACTGGTAGTCAACCACATTCAGACCTGAAAAAGAAATGCGGCTCACTAAATTTTTAAGGGCGCTTCTTTCAGCAAACAGGCTGAGCCGCTCATATGCCTGCAGGCGAAGTTGCACTGTATTGTTGTTGATGCCGAGGCGTTCTTTCAGTTCATCTTTCATGCCCTTAAATTCGGCCAGCAGCCAGGCAATGCAAATAAAAAAAACAAACAGTACTGCTATCTGCACATCCTGAAAACCAATTTCCATTAAAACCATACTAAATTTTTATAGACAAAAGTATGCAATTGAAGTACAAATATTTCCTTCTTTCGCAAAAGCTGCTTTCTGTGATTTTTTGATTTGTGTATACCTTTGCTGCAAACAATTAAGTTATGGAAACAGCAATAGAACAGCCGGTGAGTTTTACAAAAAGCGCCATAGATGAAATTAAGCGCCTCATGAACGCAGAAGGATTTGATACTGCAGAAAAATTAAGGGTAGGTGTAAAAGGTGGCGGCTGCAGTGGTATGACCTATGTGCTGGGTTTTGATAAGCCCACGGATAAAGATGAGTTTTTTGAAACAAATGATATTTCTTTTATCATGGAAAAAACCCACGGCATCTACCTGATGGGGATGCAGATAGACTGGCAGGGTGGATTAAACTCAAGAGGGTTTACATTTGCCAATCCCAATGCAAGTAAAACATGCGGTTGCGGTACTTCTTTCGCAGTGTAAAAATACTTTCAGTCAATATTTTTTTAATAGCGCTTTTAAACCGTTTGGTACAGGTGATGCGGTTTGTCTGCCTCAATGTTATACATTTACAGCAATCATTCACTTTTATAATTAATTCGCCACATGCCTGCTGCACATGAACATCCAGTAAAAATTTTAAACCGGGAAATACTCTCCGACAACTGGTATACTCTCCGTAAAATTACTTACGAAACCATCCAGAAAGACGGCACGGTACAGGTGCACAGCAGGGAGGCATATGACCGTGGAAACGGCGCTGCCATTATGTTGTACAATACAGCGCAAAAAACGGTGGTGCTTACCCGGCAGTTTCGTATGCCCACTTTTATAAATGGCAACCAAACAGGTATGCTAATAGAAGCCTGTGCCGGCCTGCTGGACAACGACAATCCGGAAGACTGCATCCGCAGGGAGACGGAAGAAGAAACAGGCTATAAAATTTCTGACATTAAAAAAATATTTGAAGCCTATATGTCGCCGGGTTCTGTTACCGAAATACTTTATTTTTTTATAGCTGCTTATACCAATGAAATGAAAGTGCATGAAGGGGGCGGCATGGCACATGAACAGGAAAATATAGAAGTACTCGAAATTCCTTTTGAAAAAGCAATTGCAATGGTGGAAACAGGAGAAATAAAAGATGGCAAAACTATACTGTTGCTGCAGTATCTGCAATTGCACAATGTAATTTGATTTACGTTGAAAGATTCGTCAACAAAAATTTTAGCTGTCAGCTTTTAAAGAAAAGGCCAACGAGTATTACCCGGCAATGTTGTGCATTTAACAAAAATTTTCGCATACTAAATATGCTTTGGCTGTCGTTTTTTCGTCAGAACAATGGAGATAATAAAACTCTTTTGTATGAAAACACAAACTACACAGCAGGAAGTATTACTAATAACCGGCACCGGCTTCACCTCCCGCCAGTACTGCGAAAAAGATGGTACGGACACTGCTAAAAATATTTCTGCAAACGAACAATTGAAGGAAGCATGCTGGAACGGGATGCTTAAAGAAATGCTGCCTGAAGTTTTTTTACTTAACGGCACCCGGTCTAAATTATACCTGTGGCAAATGAGGGAAGCCCTGCATTTTTTTGCGCTGGAAATGGGAGAGAAGCCAACTGACTTTGATTTGTATTTTTCTATCGATCCTTATAGCTTTCTTGAAACACAAGGTTATAATTAATTGTGTATGCTGAAAAAATATTCCCTTCTTACTCATTCATAAGCTGCTCAATAATTTTATAAAAATCATCTTTAAAAAGCTGGTAATGTTCACCTGTACCCGGCCCGGTAAAGCCGGTATGTATTTTACGGATATACCCTTTTTTATCAACAAACAGCAGCGTGGGAAAGCCCAGTATTTTTTCCAGTTGCGGCAGCGTTTTTTCTGTTCTTAATGTATCATTTACAGTAACACCTGTTATCAGCATGGGATATTTCACATCAAATCTTTTTTGAAAGGCACGCACATTTTTTTGAGAGCGTTCAAAATCTGTTGACCGTTCGTATGCCAGCGAGATTACTTCCACCTGTTTATTTTTTTGATTGTTATAGAACGCACTTAAAAACTGTGTTTCATCCATACAGTTAGGACACCACGAACCCATTACCTGTACCAGCAATACTTTATTTTTAAAGCGTTTGTCCGTAAACGATACCAGCGTGCCATCGATACTTTTAAAAGTAAAAGACAGTTTGGTATTTCCCTTTTTTAATTTGGTTACGGCATACTCATCCGGAAGGCGGGCATCCTTGTTTTTTTGTGCTGTCCAGGTTTCCATGTACGCAGCACCGGAGTAATAGCAGCCGCCGGTAATGGCAGAGTCGCTGTTTACTTTAGCTGTAAACAAAAAAGCGTGGCCGCCATCAAAGCAGCTTAGCCGCATGCTGTCTGTGTCAATTATTCCTTCCAGATAGCGGTAATCTCCCGTAGCGGTAAGAAATGTGCCGCTGATAATATTTCCTTTCTGCATAAATTCTCCAACCGCAACGGTGGTGTCAGTATTACCGCTTTTTATGAAATTAACC
>JAYWIB010000290.1:0-11463 GCA_043789265.1 Chitinophagaceae bacterium | reverse complement strand
GGATGCTGGCAGCAGCAAAAAAGAACATACCCATCGTAGTACCCGGCTGGGAAGACAGCACCATGGGAAACATTTTTGCCTCATACATTATTAAAAATGAAATGAAGGCCACTACCATGAAGAGCGGTATTGAATATATGGTGTGGCTGGCAGACTGGTACCGTAATAATTCTTCGGGAAAAGGCATTGGTTTTTTTCAGATTGGCGGCGGCATTGCAGGCGATTTTCCTATTTGCGTAGTACCCATGATGTACCAGGATTTGGAATGGCATGATGTACCTTTCTGGAGCTACTTCTGCCAGATAAGCGACAGCACCACTTCTTACGGAAGCTATAGCGGTGCGGTACCCAATGAAAAAATTACCTGGGGAAAACTGGATATCAATACACCAAAATTTATTGTAGAAAGTGATGCCACGATAGTGGCTCCGCTAATATTTGCATGGATATTGGGCTGGTAAAACGAAGGTGAATTTTTTGAAGATAATAGAGTGATAAATAAACTGTGCGGCTTACAAGCGCACAGTTTTCTGCATTGTTACATTCACAGTAAGCGTATGATGTTATTTGATTTAAGCTAAGCATATTTATATACGCTCTTTAAGCAACTGCAGAACTCTTAAAATAAAATCCATCAAAATTTTTCAAGGCTCAGGCGCTTAATTTTAAAATTAAATCGCCAGCATGTCTTTTTCTCCGGCTCATTTGCACTTTATCTCCATTGCTTAATGTAAGTATGGAATTTTTTATTTCGCATACATGCGTGCGGTTTACCAGGTGACTGCGGTGTATGCGGCAAAACATGTCTTCTTCCAGGTGATCCTGAAACCAGTGCAACACCTTAGCCACCAGCAGCGGCTTTTCATTGTTAAAAAATATTCTGCAGTAATTGCTGCTGGCCTCAATGCGGATGATATTGTTTTCTAACACATTTTTTTTGCCTCTGTCAGTGGGTATTAGAAAGTGTTTCATACCGGTTATTTTTATTTGTTTACGTTGAGAGGCGCCTGCAATACAAGGCTGCTGCCCATTCTTACTTCCACACTTCCCTTTACACCCAATGTTTTTTTATTTACAAACTGCCGGTTGCCGGTTGCTGTTCCTGCATTGATAATGAGCTTGCCGATTTTTGCAGGGAATGCATTGCCGCCAAATCCATCTGCATTTTTACTGGCGTGTACCGAAGTGTTAGCGCCAAGTATTAAAGTAGTGTTGTCGCCAAAAAAATATCCGCAGTTAACAGCCTGGCTTGCATCTCCAAATGGAGGATCCACAATTTCCAGTATGCCGCCGGTAAAATTAAAAGCGCTCATGCCCGGGGCTGCTTCAAACAAAGCCAATGTGTTTGGCAGCGAGGTTTCTCTAATGCCTGTGTTGCCATCCAGTTTTAAACTTCCTCCGCTCATACTGAATGTACTGCCTGCATTAAATTTTATCCTGCCCTGAATTTTTATATTACCGGTGCTGATGTTAAGTGTTCCGTAAATATCCATCATTGATTCGCCTTCATCACCACTGCCCACCTGCAGTGTATCTGCTATACTGTTTATGTTTAAAGTGCCGCCACTGCTGATGCGTAGCGCCTGCACCACAATGCTGGTATCTGCATTGACCGTATGGCCTGTGCTTATCACTGCCGAATCACAAATATCAGGCACCACACCCTTGCTCCATATGGCAGCATTTTTAAAACTGCCCCCGGCAACAGTTTTATTGATGCAGTTGGAATTATAAGGCATTACCACTTTTAATATAGCAGAATCCTGCAGGCTGTTGTACGTGGCAGTTAAAACAGCGGTTCCATTTTTTAATCCATTGAAGGAATAATTATTTGTATTAAAACTCATGATAGTTGTTGAATCCACGCTTACCAGTATACCGGCATTGTTGTTGGGTAGTATTATCCATTGGCCATTGTATTTTGCTTCATACACCGGAAAGTAGGGCTCCCCTGCAGTGATTTCCGCTTTATCATATTTTAAACGAAAGCCTTGCAAAGGCGCCAAGTTGCCGGCTGTTACGCTTAGTGTGTCCATATAATATTCCAGTCCGGAGCGGTCGGCTTTTTCATAAACAGCCTTTGCCATAATCAGGTTGCTGCCGGTAAAAGCAGCATTTACATTAAAGGGAATGCTTTGCTGTTTGAATGTTTTTACCGCCCTGAAAGAATCAGCCAGTTGAAAATCTACTGATACATATACCAGCCTTGCGGTGTCTTTAACCCTGAACAATACTTTAATGGCACTGTCTGCATATACGGTTGCATTTACAGTAGGTGCATCAATTTTTATTTTGCTTGTATCAAAAAAACTTTCATTGGTAAGTATGGATGCCGGCCTGTTGTTCAGTTGCATTGGCCGGAGCTTTACGGGTGTTACAGAATCGTTGTTGGCAGGAAAAAAATCTGTAAACACAGTGCCGGAGCGGCGTGTATTTAATAGTTGAAAAACTCTTTGGCCCACATCATTTCTTGGTGGTATGGCGCTGTGCCATGCGTTCATTCCGGGTGTGGGCGTACCCAATACCGGCAGTACGGTATCTGTATTTACAAATCTAGTTACATTAGGTGCAGATACAGGCTGCCTGCATGTTTGGCTCAAGAGGGGTACTATTAAATCGCCATCCTGTATAAAATTTTTAAATCCTCTTTTTTGATTGAGCCAGTTTAAAAAATTAAATACCATAAATTTTGAATCCTGCGCAATCAGTGATTTTAAATATGCCCTTGTTTCTTCCTTTGTTTGTGGATCAAATTCTTCTTCATTACCCTGCAGGTAAGTAGCAGCAAGCATTGTTTCAAGCAGGCCTTTGTAAAACGTGGTAAGGCCATCATCCAGCAGCGACAGCACGCCATAAAATCCATCCCAGTTTACATCTCCGCATATCATATGATTTCTTACAGGTGCATAACCGGCGGCAGGTGTTTGCCCCAGCTTTATGCCACCCCTTGCTTCTGTAACCTGCAGGTTGTTTACTGCCGCTGTAGTTTTAAATTTTGGAATAAGATCATCTCCCACCGGTATCACTAGTGAACCAAAAAACAACGGACTTGATTTATAAAGTTTGTACAGCAGCAGGTTAACAGGCGCTGGTGCTATGGCAACAAACTGATCGCCTGCATCTGCCACCGGTGCGCCATTGTGTGGTGTATCAAGCGTAAGTACTTTATGTGTAAATCCTTTTTTATAATTTTTATATTTGTAAGGATCGCCAGCACCGGAAAAAAACTTTTTCGGAAAAAAAGTAATGGCAGATCTTATCATACATCCACCCATGCTATGACAAACATAGTCCACCTGGTTGGAAGCAAACATCCTGTCCCTCATGGCTTCAATATTTCCCTGCAGGGTATTCAGCCGGTCTCCATTGGAGGCATACACATTGATATCTCCCCCGAGTAATTGCGCTGCATTTTTTTGAAAGTAACCACGTGGATCCATCGTTAATGCTCTGGTATACACAAACAAAGGACTTGACAGGAACGGAACATATTTGCCAAAATAATTGTGACTGGTATTTGCCCATGCTTCGGCATTGCTGGCCAGCCCGTGTACAAATAAAGTGGGTGGCCTTACCACAGCAATTTTAGCTTCCATCGTATCTTTTTTGTCATTGAGGTAAGTAGCTATCACCGTAAGTGTATCATATCGTTTTCGTAAAGAGGCATAGGCACTCAGTGTATCGTTTGAAAAATCTTCGGGTGAAACATACCAAACCCAAAACTCTCCTGGAAGTCCCACTTTCAAATCTGCATCACTCATATTTATTTCAGATGCTGTTGCATTCGTTGCTTCTTCACTGTATTTATCAATTACAAGTGCAGGTTTTAATTTACCCCTGATGTTGGCTTCGGCTGCCACAAAACTCTTTAAACTTACTTTCACACTTTTGATGTCGGGCAGCGTATCACTTCCTTTTTTTATTTTTAAATAAATCCGGGATACACCATCTGCGGCCACTCCTATAGGCCGGTTTTTTCTTTCAGGGAAACTGTAATCCCAAATCATCTGCACATCAATTTTATATTTTATGTTCCAGAAAGTAACACCAGCGTCGGAAGTAACTATCATGCGGCCGCCTGCTTTATCATAAGCAAGGCCGGTTATGTTATTGGAAGGAAGGCTGTCGGTGGTGGTCAGCAATTTGTAGGAGGTAGGTTCGGTTACATTGCCGCCATTGTCAAATACCAGCAAGCCGGCAGAAGTGCCTATATAAACATACCCATACTCATCGCTTGTAATGGCATTAAAATTTACGGTGGCTCCTGTGGGGAAAATTGAAGGCATATTTACTGCCTTCCATTCAGTACCGGTTTTTACGACCACACCGCCGTTCCTTAATCCAATCCATATTCTTTCTTCGCCATCAGCATACATTGCGCTGGTTCTAAAGCCTGCCGGAAACACACCTGCATATTCTTTGCCGGTATAAGTTCTGGGCTGGTCTTTATAATACAATCTTGTTTTGTCAAACTCACCGTTTTGATCAATACCGCCAAGAAAAAAACCGGTTAACGGATCATACCTCAATATTTGTGTAGTACTGCCGGAGGCGCTTGTATAATTGGTTTCAACAGATACATACACTTCATTTTTGGTGCCGCATACTGCATAGCAGGATGGGGTGCCATTGCTTATAAGATTGGTATTGGGAAATATTTGCAGGCCACCAAAAACCTTCTGCATATTGCCGCTTGATATTTCCTGGAAGCGTACGGCACCTCCTGCAGTTGTGTTGCCGGATGTAATGTATGTGGCCTGTGCTGCCCACAATCTTCTGTATCCATTCTGAGGAGCATTGGAAGTGTCAAGATAAACAGAGCGGACATTTCTTGAGGAAAGAAAATTTGCCGTACTGAAGTATTGCATAGTGGCATCCGTTCTGTCTGGAAAATAATTAATGCCTCCTCCAATATTAGAACCGCCGCCCGACTGGCCGGATGCACCGGATTGCGCTATCCATATACCGCCCTTTTCATCTGCCTGAATGTGATTGATAAACACATTGGTAAGCTGGCCCGATTTGTTCCAGCTTTTAGTGGAGGTATCATACCTGTACAATCCCTGGTATTGCGTGCCTGCCCATATTTGCCCGTCCTTACCCACCCACACTGCTTTAAAATTATTGCCTGAAAAAATGGGTGTGTTGCTGCTGTTATATGTTTTAAATTTATTGATGAACTGTGCTTTTGCAATTTGCATAACACACCCAATAACTAAACAGGTAAGTATAGCTTTTTTCATAAAAGTTATGTTTATATAAATGGCGGTTTATTAAAATGGAAAAAGAAACTGGAAAAAATTGCTGTGGTTTTTCAGGCTTTAGATTTAATTAAAATTACCTGCTGACGATTGTTTTTTATATACTTAGTTTGTAGTACCTGGCTGCATCATCTTATCAGCACTGCATTCCCTTTCAGTTCAATTATCCTTCCCTGTATGGTAGTGCCACGCACATGCCATACATAATTACCTGCAGGCTGTTGCTTTCCTTTATACATACCGTTCCAGCCTTTGCCTGCTTCTGTTGTTTCAAACATAATTTGTCCATAGCGGTTGAACACCCTGAACCAATCCATAGAGCGTATACCCGATGCCGTGGGGTTAAAAAATTCATTTATGCCATCACCGTTTGGTGAAAATGCATTGGGTATATAAAACGTAATGCCTGTAAGCGTTTTTACAAACATGGTATCGTAGCCGATGCATCCGGCTGCGTCTCTTACTTCCACGGTAAACCTTGTGTCAGCACTCAACTTAGCAAATGGATTTGCAGTAAATGGATTATCCAGCAAAGAAGCTGGCGACCATGTATATTTTGTACCGCCGGAAGCCTGCAGTTGGTGCGGCACACCAATTACTGCCACCGTATCGTTGCCTGCAAAGGCTGCTACAGGCGCCTGCATAGTTACTGTAATGGTATCTTTTATTTCATAGCTGCATCCGTACCCATCCCTCACCGTTAGTATGTATTGCTGTGTGGCAGCGGGTTTTACTACAGTGGCAGCCGCAGCCGCATTTATTATGCCCCCGGCTGTTACAGGTTCCCATGCATAAGTTACTGGTGCAGTAATATTGCTTACGGTGGCGCTGAGTACTGCAGAATCTTTATCACAAATGGTAATGTTATTGCCTGCATTTACCACCGGCAATGGATAATACATTACTGTTACAGGTTTAATATCAAAACATCCTGCGGCGGCAGTTCCTTTTATAAAAAATGTGCCGTTGGCAGATGCAGGTGCATTGCTGTATGCAATGGTGGCTGCTGCATCTTTCCAATAAGTAAATACGAGGCCTGCCGGAGAGCCTACTGTTATTGCGTTTGCAGTAAGGTCAATTGTTTGCGGCAGGCAGGCAATGGCCGGATTATTTATTGTAAGAACAGGTTTGCTGGTTACATTCAATGTAAGGAAGGCGGTATCCGCACACCGGTTTATACTGGCAGAAATTACCTCATATACACCCATTGTATTTATTGATGCAGGATTAATTACAGGTGTACTGTTTAAAGTCCATGTGGTGCTGTTGCCGGGGATATTAAAAACAGCGTTCAGGTTAAAAGTATTGCCTGTACAAATGTTTATTATACTGTCAGCACCGAGGGCAGGTTTTGGGCTAACTGTTAGTGTTAGTAAAACCGTATCACTGCATCCTTGTGCAGTAGCTGCAATGAGTTTATAAACGCCTGCAGTGTTTACAGCAGCCGGGTTGTTTACAGCAGTATTATTTTTCGACCAGGCAGCCGTTAATCCGGTAAAATTGTAAAGTGCCGTAAGGTTTACAGGGGTGCCGCTGCATATAGCAATGGCTGTATCATTACCCAGGCTAAGCCCCGATTTTAAGGTAAGGTTTACAATTTGTATAAGGCTGTCGCATCCTGCAGCAGAAAGAACGGTGTCTGTATAAATTCCGGCAGTGTTAGCATTGACTCCCCATAGCAATGCCAACGACTGGCCGAAACAAATACTGGTATCCGTAATTTTTTTAACCGGGGGTGCAGTTGCGGATACATTGATAGTATCACCAGTGCTGCATTTACCAAAGTTTATAGTCACCCAATACAATCCCGGTGACAACACATTATAGGATGCATTGCCGGTTCCATCCTGCCATTTATAACTTACTGCATTGGCAATTGAAGCATCAAGCTGTAATCCGTTTTTTGCAAAGCAAACTGTAATATCTTTTCCCAAATCAGGTTTTGGGTTAATTGTTAACGTTAGTTTGCGTATCAGGCTGTCGCATCCTGCCGGGTACCTGATGCTGTCCAAATAAATTCCGGCAGTACTAACGATTTTGCCGGAGAGCAGTTTAAATGTTTGCCCAAAGCAAATACTGGTATCAATATTTTGAACCAGTGGAGCAGGATAACCTGCAATGTCAACCGTGTCTTGAATGGTGCAGCTTCCAAAATTGATGCTTACATTATATTGTCCGGGTGCTGTTACTTTAAGGGTGTCTGCAGCGGTTCCATTTTGCCATGTATATGATTGTGCCCCAGCAGCAGTTGCCCTCAGCACATATCCACTGGCAGAAATGCATACCGTAGTGTCGTTCCCTAAGGGCCTTGAAGCAGCGGCATTGTTTACATTAAACGAATCCCGGTATGTACAGGAAAAATATTTTATGTCTGCCCAGTACACGCCTGTTTTGGATGCATAAATGGAGGAAGTGGTGGCACCATTGCTCCATGTATATGTTTCACCAAGGCCACGCCCTGCACTGATGGCAACCGAATCGCTGCACAAAACAATTTGCTGCAACCGCTTTGCGGCTATTGGGCTTACCACCACCTTCACTGTGTCGTTGCTGCTGCAGCCATTGTAATTTATTTTTACCCAGTATTCGTTTTTGCCTGCTGCAGTTACTTTTAAGGTATCCCCTGTGCTTCCATCGTTCCATAAATAAGCAGCACCTGTGTGTGAAGCTGCATTTAGCGTTACCGGGCTTCCGTCGCAGCGGGCCATGTCATTTCCAAAATCAATGAATGGCCTGCCGGGTATGGTGATTGTTTTTGTTATAGAATCTTTCTTTCCGCAACTGATATTTTCTACCAGCAGCTTTACAGCATAATTTTTATCACTTGCCAAAGCAGGATAAAAAAAGGATGGCGAAATATCAGTGGAAGATTTTCCATTGTATCCAAAATCCCATTTGTATTTGATGGATGTGCCATATGTGGAGAAGTTGGCAAATTTTACGGAGTCATCTGTATTGCAGTTAAAGAGCGCTGTAAAATTTGAATTAGCCAGGCAGTTGGTAAGTGGCGCACAGGTATCAGCGTGTGTAATGGCAGAGAGTTTTAAATCAATGGTACCGGTTACTGCCTGGTTGTATTTGGTAAGCGGGGTAAATACCTGTACATAATAACTCTGCCCCGGCGCCAGGCACTGATACGTGTTTTGTGTAAGTGCATCCAGCACACAGCTTTGCTCCTGCATAGCGCCGCAGTCTCCAGTCATCAGCCTGTATTTGATATCACTACTTGCTGCGTTGGTATTCTCCACTAAATAAGCAGTTACATCCAGTGTGTCTGTGCCGCCAATGTCCATGCGGAACCAGCTTGTTTTATATTCTGATGTTACAGCGCCCTGGGGACAGGTGATCGTTGGAGCAAATTCCCCATAATCAGTTCCCACTGTGTGGCAGTTAACGAGTACAGATGTAGTAACTGCCCCGGCTCCGTTGATGGCGGCAGCAACGGCACGGCTGCAAAAATCACCTTCGTTTTCCACCAGTTCTATTTCGGGGTACACGTTACTGTTAATCTGGTCGCAGCCCGGCAGCAGCAGGTAATATGTGCCGGGGGATACACAGGTTTGTGCCCAGTATGTATTGTCCGAATCATAATAAATGGAATTACCCTGTATGGCTAAACCGCTGCTGGTTGAATCACCGGGAATGGTTTGCCTGAATAACTGCACATCATAATAATCCTGCTTACGCACTCCATTTATATATGCCCTGTAGCGTACATTGCCCGTAATAGTGGAAGTAAATTTATACCACAATGTTTTTTGACATTGTGATGAACCGCCATAATAATAAACAGGGTCGGTGGCATCTTTGGTGGCGCAGGAATAATTATCTGTATCACCTGTATATTTTCCAACACCCACATCGCCAATGTTTCCTGCAAGAGAATAATGATCATGCTTTGGCAGCACCAGTGTTACCGAATCTATAGATACGGCCACTTCTACCTGTGTATTTAATAAAGTGCCCCCGCTTTCATAAGGTTCGGCATTTACATTTTCCACCAGAATGTAATAGCGGGTGGTTACAGAGGAACAGGGGTCTCTGTAAAAAGTCATATCATTGGTAAAGTTTGCACAGTAATAATAGGTTTGTGTATTGGCGCCTATATACTGCAGGCCCTGGGCAATGGTGGAATCTACCTGGCCGGTACTTACAATTGTACTGAAGGGCAGCGTGCCATCGGCATTGCTTTTATATACTGCAAACCTTGGCTGGTAGCCACGCAGATCATGTTTGTTATCCACTTTTACTTTTACATAACCCGGCTGGTCCGCCACAAAAGTATACCACAGGTTTCTTCTTGCCACTCCATTGGATGCCGGAAATGCGGAGTCAAATAAAGGCTTATCAGGCCCGCTATTATAAACATTGGGATTCAGTTTTGTATTGCATACCGGTTCCGCAGGGTCTGTATTTGAAGCACCTGTTGTACAGTAAAAAAAATCATGGCTTGCTTTTCTGCCGCTGTTCAATGGATTTACATCGCCTGTTTTTCCGTAATGATAAACAGCATCAGGTGGTACAGTTCCAAAGTCATACGCATTTTTTGCATAATCAAATCTTGCATATTTATTTGTTTCATCAATTAAAATGGAAGGCGTTACTGACTGGCAAATATTTCCATCGCCTGCAAAAATTACCAGTGTGTAAGTACCCGGCTGAAAATTGCAAAACTGAATATATCCGGCACCGTTGCTGCATGCCTGAAAGGGAATCAGCGAAGCAAAAAGTGCAGAATCTTTTCTTACATCTTTATTATACAATGCTGCGTAATACCCGCCGGCATTGATTTGCAGGTAAGCCTCAGCCGTTGTTTTAAATACATAATAAGCTACTCTGTTGGCAGTATTGATGCAGGGTTGAACAGGATGCAGGATAAATGGCGTATCAAGTGTACAGTTAAAATATTCAGTTGGCAGTACGTATGTACTGTCCGTTCTTGGATAAGCGGCGGTATGTCCGTTTCTTGTTATAAGCTCAATGGCATGCGGCTGATTGCTGCTGTTTACAGATGCTTTATATGGCCTGTTATACTGCGGCCCTTTGCAGGTAGGCGTAATCGTTATTTTGAATTCATCATAATAACTGACTGAACTGTTGTAGCGGCCTTCCAGATTTATACTCCTGGTAGTGTTGTTGTAACCAGGGCCCTGATTATACGATACTACGGTATACCATCCTGCCGGCAATAAATTGCAGCCGGCAGTGGAGCCGGCGCCGTATTGAAAACAATCCCATCCGTTGCCCACCGGCGATAAGCCTGCAAGGCCATCGGCAGCTTTTCCATAAAAAAGTGTTTTAAAACCAAATGCCCTGTTGGCACAATAATAATAATATGGCACATCAATTTTTACCAGCGTATTTTCTTTTAAATAAAACTGCCGGTAAATAGCCTTGGTGGCAGGCAGGCCATTAATGCTGCATGGCGTATACCCACTAATTGCCTCAGCATTGTCGTCACAATCAAAGACATCCGCATCAGTTTGAATGGTGCCGCCCCCTGCTCCCAGTGAATCCCACAGGTTGCCCAGGTTTTGTGCAGTAAAAGGTGTTTTATGTTTTGTTCTTAATCTTACAAAAGTTATTACCGGTTTATCTTCCCTGCCCACATCACTTTCGCTGCCCATGGTGGTAAGGGTGTATGTACCCGGTGTTACACACACAGTTTTATTGGCGCAGGAAACATACCCGTCAAAACATTCAGATTTTGGAACGAGCCCTGTTATTTTATCCGGAAAAGCAAAAACATTTTGTGCAGATGCCAGTGCATTGGCATCGCCGCTGTACAGGCGGTACCGCCATCCGGTGTAAACACTTACAAGGTTCGAAAAATCTGCAATGCCGCTGTCTCCCACCTCAAATTTACGGTACATCACTTTGTTGTTTAATGGGCTGCAGGTGGTATCGGCAGGCCGCAAGGTACTGGCGCAGCCCATCGTATCGGATACAGCGCTGTAGCCAATGTTGGCTGTTAATGCCTGTATGGTATTGCCCACCCTGTTGATGGTATCAAAAGCACCGGCACTGTTCAATGAATATTTATTGGCAGCCTTTCTGTAATAAGCCGTCATGTTAAGTAAAAAAGCAGTGCCTAAATTATTGCTCACGCATTGTTCATAATTCTGCGTGGGCGTACCATAGGTAAATTTTCCATACCAGTCTGTAGGATCCTGACCTGACACCTGCACGGTATAGTTTCCCG
>JAYWIB010000289.1:0-11465 GCA_043789265.1 Chitinophagaceae bacterium | reverse complement strand
GGACGGGCTTTATTTATGAAGGGCCTGCTATTGTAAAAAATATATGCAATGATCTGCAGCAGCATTAATTCCCAAAAGTTCTGCATTCCTCCTATGTTGTGTTATAAAACTGACAAGACTTTTTTTTATAAAATTAATTATGCAAAAACCCGCAGCTAATCAGTGATGCATATTCTTATAATAAAAAGCAATGGCTTCGCCGAGAGAAGAAACGTGGAGTTTTTCGTAGATGTGCTTGGCGTGTGTATTTACGGTATGAAAACTCAGAAAAAGTTTATCGGCCACCATTTTATAACTGTGTCCTTCGGCCAGCAGGTGCAGCACTTCCTGTTCCCGTTGTGAAAGTGGGTTTTCTTTTTTCTGCGGATTAAAATATTCAAGCACTTTCATAGCAATGCCTGGATTCATTACAGCACCCCCTTCATATACTTCCTGTATGGCCTGCAGTATCCGCTGCGGCGCATCTTTTTTTAAGATATAACCGCTTGCGCCATTTTTGATGCATTCAAAAATTTTATCGCTCTCGTCAAACACTGTCTGCATCAATACTTTTATGTGTGGAAAATGTTGCTTTATTTTTTTCAATCCTTCAATACCATTTGCACCGGGCATGTTAATATCCATCAGCACCACATCCGGAAAATAAGTTTCCATGTCATTTATTACACTGATGCAGTTGACTGCTTCACCTGCATACTCCATTTCGGGACTAAGATCCAGCAGGGCTTTCAGGCTGTCCCGCCTTGCCATATTATCATCATAAATAAATACATTGATACTCACCATTCAAAATTAGCAGCTTATTTTTCTTTGTACATCACTAATATTAGTTAGGCGTAAGCAAAATTTAAAAACTCAGCCTGCATTGCTGATCTGTGCAAATGGAATGTTAACCAATATCTCAGTGCCCTTACCAGGTTCAGATACCATGACTATTGTTCCTTTCAGTTCCTGCACCCTGTTTCGCATATTCATTAATCCATTGCCTGCAGATTTGGTGGCAGTATCAAAGCCAACACCATCATCGGTAATTTTCAGCAGCAGTTTTCGGTTGCTTACTTCCATGTTAAGGCCTGCCTCCCGTGCATGGCTGTACTTAGCAATATTATTCATGGCTTCTTTTATAAGCAGCAAAATATTTTTTCTTACATAAATACCCGTTAATGCAGCTTCTGCCTCATTGCTTATGTGATAGCTGAAAACAATATTTTTATCATACAGCAATTCTGCTCCAAAATTTTTAATTTTTGTTTCCAGTGTGGTGGTATTGCCGTCTGCATGCTTCATGCTCCATACAATGTCATTCATGTTCTCCATCAGTTGTTTGCTTTGTTGAGAAATTTTTTGCACCATCTCTATTGCCTTAGGCGGATTGTCAGCAATTGTTTTTTCGGCGATGGTTCCGTAAATCTGCAGGCTGCTCAAGGATGCACCTATATCATCATGTAAATCCTGACTTATTTTGTGCCGCACATTTACCAAATGCATTTTTTGTTTTTGAGAATACCGGTACCAAAAAAACGCCACGGCCAGCAATGCAAAAGCAGTAATGGCCACACCCAGGCGTGTACTGGCAAGGTTTTGCTTTTGACGGGCATCCTGCACTTCCATATACAGCAGGCGCTTTTCATTTTCCATGCCGGCATTCAATATGGTTTGTATTTGTGTATTACCGCTTTTTATATTGGCCGCCTGCCTGTCAGATTTCAGTTCCAGCACACGTGCCAGCAAGCCCGTTTCTTTTCTTGCCTTATAAATTTCCACCGCATTGTTTAAAAACTGAAAAGCAAAATAACGGTTGAGTGCAGGATTGGTTTCTAAAATATATAAAGCAGTATCTAATTGCTTTTTACAGGCTTCATAATCATTCAGCACATCCAGGCATTTAGCCATACCGCCATAGCAAAGCAGTTCCACATCAATATCCCTGGAAATTTTTGCTGCCAGCTTTCCTGCGTTATAATGCTTCAATGCGCTGTCGGCAGCCTGCATGGCTAAAAAAATATTGCCTGCACTTTTATGGCCGATGGCAATGCCCCGTGCCCACTTTATCTGATATGCTTTTTGCAATGAAAGGCGGATGTTTGCCAAAGCGCTATCGTACATTTTTAAATTATAAAATGCCAGCGCCATATTATTGTACAGGTGATGCGGTTTAGAAAGACTTAAATACTTCGGTAGAAAAGGCGGCTGCCGGGTAAACTTCAGTCCCATGCTGTAAAAAGCAAGCGCCTCCCTACTGCTGTCGAGATTCATATAAAATAATCCTATAAAATTATAACTGTCTGCAAGCAGCAAGCTGTCATTAAGTACCCGTGCCACAGCAAGGCCTTTAAAGCTTTCCTGCAAGCCCAGTTGTGGCAGGTTATTGTAATAGTACACTTCCGCCTGCCGGGTAATGAGAAAGTAATTAAAGAGAGAGGGCTTTTTAGCCGGGATTTTTTCGTGGATTTTATTGAGCCAAATTTGTGCAGAATCATACTGTTCGGTATTCATATATTCATCCGCAATAAAAAAGCAGGTCTTAATATATACGTCGCTGTTCTTTTCAGTTTTAGAAAAAAAAGTCTTAGCAGAATCAATGGACTGCACCTGGGCCTGCACTGCACACATATATTTAAAGCCCATTACCGCCACAATAATAATATGCCTGCGGCATTTTATTTTCATAAATGAAAGATAGGTAAAAGTGTAATTAAAATTATACTGGCACGGAAAGTGAATACTATCTTAATCAACCTGCATTACATTTGCGAATAAATTTATTATGGCATGAATCATCTTTTTACAAGCGAAAGCATTATTAGTTTTTTTATACTCGTTGTTTTAGAAGTAGTACTTGGTATAGACAATGTAATTTTTGTAAGCATTATAATGAACCGCCTAAAAAAAGCGGCTGATCAAAAAAAGGCAAGAACTATCTGGATGATAACAGGCATTATTTCAAGAAGCCTGCTGCTGATGGGGCTGGGCTGGCTGCTGTCGCAAAAAGGAAAATCTGTATTTACCATTGCAGACAAAGGCTTTGATTTGGCAAGCCTGGTAATGCTGGCGGGAGGACTGTTTTTGATTTACAAATCTGTAAAAGAAATTCATGGAAAACTGGAAGGCGAAGATCCAAATGCTTACGCAGGAAATGATGCCGGCATTTCTATGAGCAAAGCCATTACCCAGATTATTTTAATAGATGCAGTGTTTTCTTTTGACAGCATAATTACTGCCGGCGGTACTGCCAAGCATGTGGAGATAATGATTGCCGCAGTGGTAATAGCCATGCTGGTAATGTTTTTATTCAGCCCTAAAATTTCTTCTTTTATACACAAACATCCCACGTTAAAAATGCTGGCACTTTCTTTCCTGGTAATGATTGGCATCAGTCTTATTGTAGAAGGATGGAACAGCGAAGCTGCAGAAAATCTGCACCTTAAAAATTATATCTACTTCGGTATGGCCTTTTCATTTGGAGTGGAAATGCTGAATATGGTAATGGTAAAGCGCCAGAAAAAACGCCGCATTGTACAGCTAAACGAACCCGTGCTGCAATCCCGGCAGGAGGAGTATGATGATTTGGCCCGTTAGTATTTCGGAATTTTTTATACGTTATTTAATAATAATCTTTAGCCAAAAGTGTTAAAAAAATAGAGATTTGGCTAAAGATTATTGAAACATCTTTAGCCAAAAGTAACAAAAAAGTGTAGATTTGGCTAAAGATTATAAGCATGGATGAAATAGAAATAATTGGAAGAGAATCGGCAAAAGCCATACTGGATAAGTCTTTGAGCGCATCCAAAGCCTCGCTGGTTACTGTATATGGGCGCAGACGGATTGGCAAAACATACCTCATTAATTGCTATTTGCGTGCAAGCATGAGCTTTCACTATCAGGGCATACATAACGTTACCACACAAATTCAATTAGATAAATTTACCCGGCATCTTTCGGAACAACTGAATAACAGAATGCCGCTGCCGGTACCTGCTGACTGGTTTGAAGCATTTGGTTTACTGGGCAGGCTGCTCCAAAAAAAACGAAGCAAAAAAAGACTGGTAATATTTCTGGATGAGTTTCCGTGGATGCAAACACCAAAGTCAAATTTTTTAGCTGCCTTTGAAGATTTCTGGAATACCTGGGCAGCGCCCAAACACCATGTTACTGTTATCATATGCGGCTCCGCAGCCAGCTGGATGATACAAAAAGTGGTGCGTAACAAGGGCGGACTGCACAACCGCATTACACATAAAATTGTATTGTATCCCTTTAGCCTGTACGAAACAGAATTGTTTTTAAAAAGCAAAAAGGTTAACCTTAACCGTTACCAGATTATTCAGCTATACATGGCCATTGGGGGCATACCCCAATACCTGGAACTGGCAGAGCCGGGTATGAGTACAGTACAAATAATTGAAGCAGCCTGTTTTAGAAAAGCAGGCTTTTTATACAATGAATTTGAAGAATTATATTATTCGCTTTTTAATAAAACAGAGCGGCATGTAAGTATTATCAGGGCGCTGGCAGCAAGGCCCAATGGCCTTAGCCGCAATCAAATTATAAAAGCCGCCCGCCTGCAAAGCGGAGGCACTACCAGCACCTTGCTGGAAGAACTGAGTGCGGCGGGGTTTATTACGCCGTATATACCATTCGGAAAAAAAATAAAAGACAGCATTTATAAACTTACGGATGAGTACTCCCTGTTTTACCTGAAGTTTATGGAACCCAACCGTACCGCATCTAAAACTGCGTGGCAAAAAATTGCGGCTACACCCGCTTATACAAGCTGGAGCGGACTTGCCTTTGAAACCATGTGTATTAAACACACTGCTGCCATTAAGCATGCCTTGGGCATTGCAGCCATTTATACAGAAAGCAGCTCGTGGCGTGGTGCAGGGGCGCAAATTGATTTGCTGATTGACCGGCGGGATCATTGTATCAATCTTTGTGAAATGAAATTTTATGGAGGTGCATTTACCATTGACAAAAAGTATGCAGCAGCCCTGCGCCAGAAAGAAACAATTTTTAAAGAACATACAAACACACGCAAACAAATTTTTTTTACACTTATCACTACGTTTGCCCTTAATAAAAATGAACACAGTATTGGGCTGGTGGATTCGGTAATTATTGCAGACAAATTGTTTGCCGACATTAAAGACGGTATGGAAAATCAGTAGCCAAATCTTCCTTTTTTTACCAGTTTTGGCTGCACATTTTTTAAAATAAAATTGGTGTCTGTAAAAATTTATACTTCTTTATTACGGATGTATATAAGTTTGGTGCCGCCTTTTTCTGTTTCTCTCTTATCAATTTCATACTGGGGCAGCGAGCGGATGAGCGGTGTTAATTTTAAAAACCCATAATTGCGTGGATCAAAGTTGGGTTGCTTTTTTAATAATAAATTTCCTACATCGCCTAAAAATGCCCAGCCATTTTCATCGGCCAAATCGTTGATGGTGGCCACTATCAGCTTAAGCGTTTCCCGGCTAATCTTATCTACAGTGGCCTTGGGTGCAGGTTTTACCGGCTTCGCTTTGGATGGGCCTGAATCTGCTTCCGGCATTTCAAACTGTGGAATTATTTCCATGTAAATAAATTTATCGCAGGCCACTATAAATGGATTGGGTGTTTTCTTTTGCCCGATGCCAAATACTTTCATCCCGGCTTCACGCAGGCGTGTAGCCAATCGTGTAAAGTCACTGTCGCTGGATATAATGCAGAATCCCTCCACTTTGCCCGAATATAAAATATCCATGGCATCTATTATCAGGGCGCTGTCGCTTGAATTTTTTCCGCTGGTATAGCTGTACTGCTGTATGGGTGTAATGGCATTTTCCAGCAATACATTTTTCCAGCCGGATACGGTTGGCTTTGTCCAGTCGCCATAAATTCTTTTAAAAGTAGGTGTACCATATTTTGCAATTTCTTCCATCACGCCGCGGATGTTGCTGTAAGGCACATTGTCTGCATCTATCAATATTGCCAGCCTGCTGTCTTTTTGAAAATCCATACCACAATATAATTCATTTAAATAAATAGCAGCAGTATGTACAGCATAGTTTGATAGCTTTGCTTTAATGATGTCACTATTTACTACCAGCAGTAAAATTATTGTAACCTGCAGCAACCGGATTGCGCCTTATCTCCGGCAGGAAATCGAAGCACTGGGGCTGGTGCCAGTAAGGGTATTTAAAACAGGTGTTGAATTAAGCGGCACTTTGCATGATTGTATAAAACTAAACCTTTATTTGCGCTGTGCAAGCCAGGTTTTGTACTCGGTAAAAACTTTTAAAGCAGTCAATGCAGATGAACTGTATAGTGCACTGATGCAAATAGCATGGGAGGATATTATTCCTGCTGACGGATATTTTTCTATTACGAGTAATGTAGATAATGAAAGCATCAACAATTCTTTGTTTGCCAATGTAAAAGTTAAGGATGCAGTGGCAGATTATTTCCGCAATAAAACCGGCAGCCGGCCCGACTCTGGTGCAGCGCCTGACAAAGCTGTGATTCATCTGTACTGGAAAGAAATGGATGCGGAAATTTTTATTGACACTTCCGGCGAAACATTGTCTAAACATGGTTACAGAAAAATTCCCGGCAGGGCACCTATGCTGGAAGCACTGGCTGCCGCTACGTTGCTGGCAGGCAGGTGGAACCGGCAGTCGCCATTTATTAATCCTATGTGCGGCTCGGCCACCCTTGCCATAGAAGCTGCCCTGCTGGCCACCAACCGCATGCCCGGGCTATATCGAAGCAACTATGCTTTTATGCACCTGGCAGCATATAAAGATGAATATTACCTGCAGCAACGGCAACGGCTAAACGAAATAATAAAACCCGTAACTGGCCTTAAAATTATCGCCACGGATATCAGTGAAGATGCCATCAATATTGCTTCAATAAATGCAGGTGCCGCCGGAGTGGGTAATTTAATAGAGTTTTCCGTATGCGATTTTGAAAAAACTATTGTGCCTGAAAATACAAGTGGTGCTGTTTACTTTAATCCTGAATATGGCGATAGGCTCGGTGATGAAGTAGAACTGCAATCCACTTATAAGCGCATGGGTGATTTTATGAAAAAAAATTGCCGGGGTTATACCGGTTATATTTTTACAGGCAACCTGGAGCTTGCAAAAAAAATTGGGCTTAAGCCCAGCCGCCGCATTGAATTTTATACCAGTAAAATCGATTGCCGACTGCTGGAATATGAATTGTATGCAGGTACCAAACGTGTTGAATTGCCGACAGTCAACATTGCTTAATATTTATAGTTTCATTGATAATAAAATTACAGGGTAATGAAAGAATTATTGCAGCAATATGCCGGATATAATATATGGGCTACACAAAAAATAGTTGACGCATTGGCCGCTTTAACAGATGAGCAGGCACACCTGGAAATTGAGAGCAGCTTCAGCAGTATTTTTAAAACTGTATTGCACATGTGGGATGCAGAAAGTATCTGGTGGCAAAGAGTAAAACTTGCGGAAACGATCAATATCCCCAGCGAAAATTTTACAGACAACTTTACCGCACTTCAATTAAAACTTATCGAACAACAAAAGCAATGGGCAGAGTGGATAACCAATTCGGTTGAACACCAGTTGCTGCATGTATTTGCATATCAAAATTCAAAAAGGGAACAGTTTAAGCAGCCCGTGTATCAAATGCTGCTGCACTTATTTAATCATGGCACTTACCACCGTGGGCAATTAATTACATTAATGCGGCATGCAGGTGTAAGTAAAATACCCGGCACCGATTTTATAGCGTATACAAGGTTGAAGAAATAAGATTGCCAAATTAATTACTATCATAAGCCCAGCTTACCAGCGTGGCACCCCATGTAAATCCGCCGCCAAAAGCAGCCAGTACAATTTTATCTCCTTTGTGCAATTGCTTTTCCCACTCCCACAGGCAAAGTGGTATAGTGGCCGCAGTGGTGTTGCCAAAACGCTGTATATTAAGCATTACTTTTTCTAAAGGCAATCCCATTCTGTTGGCAGTGGCATCTATGATTCTTTTGTTTGCCTGGTGTGGCACCAGCCAGGCAATATCATTTCCGGTTAAATTATTTCGTTGCAGTAAATCGTATGCCGCATCCGCCATACCCTTTACAGCAGCTTTAAAAACAGGCTGACCATCCTGAAAAATAAAATGTTCTTTTGCCAGTACTGTTTCTGAAGTAGCGGGTTTCAATGAACCTCCGGCTTTCATATGCAAAAATTCTTTTCCACTTCCATCGCTTTTCAACAGGCTGTCCAGCACGCCATTTTCATCCTTAACAACTTCCAGCAACACTGCACCTGCACCATCACCAAATATAATGCAGGTAGATCTGTCGGTATAATCTACAATGGCACTCATTTTATCTACACCCACTATCACCACTTTTTTATACCTGCCGCTTTCTATAAGTGCTGAGCCAGTGGTAAGTGCGTATAAAAAACCGGAACAGGCAGCACTCAAATCAAAACCCCACGCATTGGTTGCACCAACTTTATGACAAATAATATTTGCAGTTGCAGGAAAAACCATGTCGGGGGTTACAGTGGCACATATCAGGCAATCAATCTCTTCCGGACTAATACCTCTTTTTTTGCAAAGCTCCAGCACGGCAGGTACAGCCATATCAGAAGATCCCATTCCCTCTCCTTTTAATATACGCCGCTCTTCCACACCCGTCCGGGATTTTATCCATTCATCATTTGTATCCACCATGGATTCAAGTATAGCATTGGTTAACCTGTATTCCGGTACATATCCGCCCACTGCGGTAATGGCTGCACTAATCTTCGTCATGTATAAAGTTTTGGTTCTTATTTGAGGATTTGCTATTTTAAAAAAAAAGCAAAAGTACAGGAATTATGATAAGCATATCTTAATGGTGAGGTAACCTATAATTTCCTATTTTCGCTGCGGCAAATTCACACAATATGTATGCTTACCTGCAGGGAAAATTTACGTTTAAAAATCCGGCGCAGGTATATGTGGATGTAAACGGAATTGGGTTTGAAGTAAACATCAGCCTGAATACATATGCCCACATTCAAAAATTGGATCAGGGAAAATTGTATACCTTTCTGCAGGTAAAAGAAGACGGGCATACTTTATTTGGTTTTTTTGACAGGGAAGAGAAAGAAATGTTTGTGCAGTTGATAAGTGTTTCCGGGGTAGGTGCAGCTACTGCAAGAATGATGCTGTCTCACCTTAAGCCTGAAGAAGTAGCCACCGCAATTACACATGGCAATGTAAAACTGCTTGAAAGTGTAAAAGGCATTGGCAAAAAAACCGCAGAGCGGCTAGTGCTGGAATTAAAAGATAAAGTAAGCAAAACACTGCCACTGCCAGGCGGAATCAATAAAATTGCGGGCAATAGTTTACAGCAGGATGCGTTAAATGCCTTGATAGCACTGGGTATTTCCAAACAACTTGCTGAATCATCCATACAAAAGATAAACATGGCACAGCCTGACATTAATAACCTGGAGGAACTCATAAAAAAAGCCCTTAAAGCCATTTGACAGAAAATTTACATTAACTATTTACCGGATGTTTTGTAAAAGAAAATTATTGCCAGGAATAATTGGCTTGGTTAGTGTATTTATTTTAATGTCGCTTGCACACAGCAATACCGCTGCAGCTAAAACCGTATACCATACGCCCCGGTTTACAAACAGGGATAGTATAGGCCCAGAACCATTGCTGTTTCCCATTACTGACAGGCGGGGAGATTTTATCAGCAACAGCAAAAAAAATACATTTGATTTTAAAAAGCCCCTTAATATAACCGACTCCATTGCCTACGATTTTAAAACACAGACTTATACCGTGTATGAAAAAATTGGCAACAAATATTATCGTACACCTGTAAGCTATACTGCTGAAGAATACTGGCAGTTGCGTGGCAGGCAGGCGGAAATAGATTATTTTAAAAAGAGAGCCAATACACTCAGTCTGCTCAACAGAAAACTAACCCGGCCAAAATTTTCCTTATACGAAAATCTTTTCAACAGGTTATTTGGGAATGGTAAAATAGATATTTCGCCGCAGGGCAATGTAGATATAATGGCAGGTTACCAGGGACAAAATATAAAAAACCCTACCCTTTCTGAAAGAGCCCGGCGCAATGGCGGCTTTGATTTTAATATGAATGCGCAGGTAAATGTAAATGCCAGCATTGGAGACAAACTTAAGTTCCCCATTAACTACAACACCCTCGCCAACTTTGGTATGGATAACCAGCTTAAGCTGGATTATACCGGGCTGGATGATGAAATTATTAAACGCATAGAAGCAGGTGCAGTTCAGTTTCCGTCCCGCAGTACTTTTATACCAGGTGCACAGCAATTGTTTGGATTAAAAACCCAACTGCAGTTTGGCAAACTGAATGTAACAGCCGTGTTGGCCAATCAAAAATCGCAGCGGCAAAGTGTAAACCTGCAGGGTGGCGCTGCCTCGCAGGTAATAGATATCAGGGCAGATGAGTATGAAGAAAACAGGCACTTTTTACTGGGGCAATATTTTAAAAATAATTACAGCAAAGTATTATCCCGTATCCCCGCCGTAACCTCACCTGTACAGATACTAAGGCTGGAAGTATGGGTAACCAATCGCAATGGCGGCACCACCAACACAAGAGACATTGTAGGCCTGATGGATTTGGGCGAAAGAGATGCATACCGTGGTCAGCCCTCGGCTACTAATCCAAATCCGCAGCCTCCTTATATTATTACCCCTCTTTTAAACACTGATTTACCCAGCAATAATACCAATGATTTATACAGTAAAATTGCAGGCAATCCCAATAACCGGACTTCGTCTCTGGTGGTAAATAACCTGCAGGCGCTGGGGCTGGCACCTACTCAGGATTTTGAAAAAACATTTGCCCGCAAATTGGACTCCACGCAATATATTTTTAACCGCCAGGCCGGTTATATTTCGTTGAGTCAGCCGCTGATGCCTGATGAGGTACTGGCCATCGCCTATCAGTACACCTACAATGGCGCTGTATACCAGGTAGGTGAGTTTTCCCAAGATTTGCCGCCGGATACTGCAGTGGCAACTCAAAAAATATTGTTCTTAAAATTATTGAAAGCCACATCGCAGCGGGTAAAACTTCCTATTTGGCAACTGATGATGAAGAACGTGTACTCTGTAGGCTATGGCACACTTACCCCTGTAGATTTCAAACTTAATTTATTGTATCAGGAGCCGGGCCAGGGCTGGAAAAGATATGTACCCTTTGGTGATAAAAACGAAGGAGCACCATTGATAAGCCTGGTAAATTTAGACCGGCTGAACAACCAGCTTGATCCGCAGCCCGATGGTGTATTTGATTATGTAGAAGGCTATACAGTATTATCCCCATACAGCCGCATTGTGTTTCCGGTACTGGAGCCCTTTGGCCGTGACCTGGCTACACAAATTTATAATGTAGTGCCTGTACTGGCAAAAGATACATTGTA
>JAYWIB010000288.1:0-3234 GCA_043789265.1 Chitinophagaceae bacterium | reverse complement strand
TAATATTTTTCAAATTCTTTTAACTGCAGTGTCAGTATTTCAAAATTGCTCAGCTGTTTCCAGTTGTCAGTTATTTTTTCTATGTGCAGGTCCACCACCGAACGGAAGGGCGGCAGGTGCTGCCGTATTTTACCTGCATCATACACACGGAAACCTGCATTGCCCAGGCTGCTTACATCTACCTTTTCCGCTTCCACCCTGTCAGGATATTCTTCAAACAAAGTATATGAAAAAGAAGGTTCATTCTTTACCTGTGTTTCTTCAATTTTTTTAAATAGCTGCTTTGCTTTTATTTTTAAAGAGGCTTCATAGTAAGGCGCCTTCTTTTTATTTTCTGCTGTCAGCATAAATTCAAAATGAAAACGGGGGCTGCCGCTCAGGTCTTCAAACAATACATCATGCAGGTAAAAATCCGAACGTGGATACAATGTATTTTTTAAATCAAATATACTTTCGCCTTCTTCGTACAGGTGATAAGTAAAATTGTATTCCGTGCTGTCGTGGTTAATAAGGCGCAGCTTAAATTTTTCAACCACATCATCATCAAATACATCTTTATTAAACACAGGCATAAATGAAAGTGTAACGCCATTGCCCGTTTGGGTACGGGGCACATTTTTTTCAGGCTTCACATTGTCAATAAAAAATTTTTTCTTTTTATCCGCCTGCCTTTTTTCGGTGAACATTTTATAATAGGGAAAATCAAGTTGGTCAGTATATGCAGGAAAGCGTACGCCTTTTACTTCTATCATCACCATTTTATCGTTGATGATTTCTGTTACCTTTCCATCTTCATTGGTTAGCAATACAATAATATTATCTCCGGGCTGGTATTTCATAATGTGTTATATCAATAGCGCAAAGTTACGTGGGCAGCCTGTTTAAATTTATTTTTTGTGCAGCAGCATGGAACCTGTTTTTGAATTACATTTATCTTTTAAACCCATACAGCACCCTTTATTCAGCCTTTTAATCATGAGAAAATCTGTTATTTTTTTTATCCTCCTGCTGGCAGGTACGGATGCATCCGCACAGCGGGAACTAAACAATCCTTTAATAAACAGCAAAGAAATTTTTACCACTGCTGCTGCTTTGTATGAAAAAGAAAAATACAAAGAAGCTATTACTGAATATTTAAAAGTGCCGGAGAGTGATACGGCCTACGCAGATGTGCTTCATGAAATAATTTTAAATTATTACCGGGACAGCAACTTTACAGATGCAGAAAAATATGCCCGCAAGGCCATGCAGTTTTTTCCCGAAAAAAGTAATGACTGGTATGGCCTGCTTGCTGATATTTATGATGATACAAAAAGACCAGAACCCGCCCTCAGCGCATACGATTCCATCCTTGCGGTAAACCCATACAGTTACCTCACCTATTTTAATAAAGGCATTAGTTATTTCCGGCAGGCAAAAATGGAGGAAGCCACCGCCAATTTTCAACAATGCATAATGCTGAATCCTTTTTATGCATCAGGTCATTATTTTTTGGGCAGAATACAAATGGAAAAAGGAAACCTGGTGCAGGGCATGATGAGCTTTGCTGCTAACCTGCTGGTAATGCCTGGCAACAGGTACAAGAATGTAACGGTAGGTTATCTCGATAACATTGCACAGCTAAATAAAACGGTGGAGGGCTACACAAAATCCTACAAGCCGGCAAGGCAGGATGATTTTGAAATGCTGCAGGATATACTCACCAGTAAAATAGCGCTTGACAGTAAATACAAACTGAATGTAAAACTGGAAGACCCCATTGTACGGCAACTGCAGGTAATGATGGAAAAAATGGAAGTGAACGCAGGAGATAAGGGTTTTTGGGCTAACTACTATGCACCTATGTTTAAAAAGCTGTGGGATGATGGATATTTTGAGCCATTTATTTATTACATGTTCAGTGAGCTGGACATTAAAGCAGTAAAAGATTATGTAAAAAAAGAAAAGAAAAAAATTGAAGCAGCTACAGAAGCGGCTGTAAATTATTTAAGTAAGCTGAGGGAAACACAGGAACTGGCCTATACAAAAAGAGACAAAGCCGCTACACATTTTTATATCAAAAATTACCTCGTTACCGGCAAAGGCGCTTATGGTAAAAATGCAAAAAACGAAGAAGTGGTAACAGGCCCCTGGCAGTTTTATTACAGCAATGGAAGATTAAAATCAACAGGCATTTTCGACGGCGAAGGAAGACGGCAGGGCGAGTGGCAGTTTTTTTATGAAAACGGAACTGTAAAAGAAATAAGCCGCTATGCAGATGACAAAGCAAATGGAAAAAGCGAAAGCTGGTACGACAACGGGCTGCCTTATAAAAAAACCTCGTACGTTAATGATGAAGTGGAAGGAATAGAAACGGAATATTTTTACAGTGGTATGCTGAAGTCTGTAACGCCCTTTAGCGCAGGAAAAAAAGAAGGCACAGCCAAATACTATAACATCAACGGGTACCTGAAAACAGTTACCATTTATCAAAATGATTTGCAGGAAGGCGAAGAAATTACCTACCACGGGAATGGTGCGGCAGAATCCAAACTGAATTATGCAAAAGACATCGCCAATGGTATGTACACCGATTTTTTTGACAATGGCAAAAAGAAATCTTCGGGCAACTATGTGGATGGTAAAAAAACCGGCACATGGAATACCTGGTATAAAAACAGCCAGCCTGAATACCTCGAAAATTATACAAAAGGCGAGCTGGACGGTGAGTATGCATCCTGGTATAAAAACGGGCAGGTGGAAACAAAAAGTTTTTACAGGAAAGGAGAAGTGGATGGAAAAAAAGAAGACTTTGATGATGACGGCATTAAATACGCTGAAAGGGTTTTTGAAAAAGGCAGGCTGAAAGACATTCAGTTTTTTGATAAAAAACAACACATCATCAGCAGCACCAGCAGCCGCAAAGGCGACGCCAACATTACCTTTTACACCGCTGACGGATCCAAACTAAGTGATGGGTACTACTCAAGGGAAGGCCTGCTGGAAGGCAAAGGAAATTATTTTTATAAAAACGGGCAGCCGTCACAGGTAGCCACTTATAAAAACGGCCTGCTGGAAGGTAAAAGAACTTTGTATTATGAAAACGGAAACATAAAACAGGAAGGCAATTATACAAAGAACAATGCCGATGGATACTTTACAGACTACTACCTGAATGGCGGCGTGGCAGAAGAAGGCTGGTATGTGGACGGACAAAGGCAGGGTACAATTATTAACAGAAACCTGCTGGGCAAC
>JAYWIB010000287.1:0-11582 GCA_043789265.1 Chitinophagaceae bacterium | reverse complement strand
CAACACAAATTTCGGTTTTCAGTTTCATCCTCTCTTGAGGGGTACCCCTCAAGAGAGGATGAAAACCATGTGTTGCACTTATTAATTGAACTTACATATTCCGTATTTCATTATTTGATTCACTAATTTTTTTGTAGACTTTTTCAATAACGGCTTGCTTTTCAGCCTTGCTCTCTATTGCATCTATATCAGGTATTTGCTTTTTCACTAAGTCTATTATTGAGGCGTTAGCAGCCTGTATTGAATTTTCAAAGAAAAGTTCATTTACCATGCCGTCTATCACATCTTCAAATTGCTTTGCAATTAGTTCCCGGTTGCTTTCATTATATAACAACTCATGTGTAGTGAGAATATAATTAACCAAATTTTCAAACGGCTTTTGTTCTTCTTTTTTTATTTGTGGGATTGGAATATTATCAAAGTATTTTCCAAACCATTTTATACCATCTTTACCCCAAATGACTGAACCGAGTTTAAAATAAAAGAAAACAACTTTTGAATTAAGAATTGAAGAAAGATATTCTAAGTTCTCTCCAACAGCAAACGATGAACTATCAACTGAAAATTCGCCATTTAGACTTATGGAAAAAGCATTTTTATTTGAAAGCCTTGTCCAGACAAGCTTTTTCATTAGAAACTTATCATAGTAGCTACATTTTCTAAGTTCATACCATTTTTTTTGGCCATGTTTTGCTTCATACACTTCTTCTAATTCTTGCCTATTATTTTTAAGATAATTATATACAGCCGGATACTCTTGGATTTTTATATCAGTATAAGTGTAAACTAAATATTGATTTGGTTGATTAATAAAGTAACGTTTTATGTTTGCACCTTTCAAAACTGGAACAAGAATTTCAACACTTTTAAAATCTTCTAATATTAGCTCATTCCTTGTTTCTTCATCAATTATAAATATGTTATTTGCTCCGGTAGTAATCCCACGGTTAATCGTTATTGCTTTCCACTTTATAAAAGGAACTCCTTTAGCCTCTATATATTTTTTTAATTGCTGAATATGATTTTCGTCAAAACTCCATTGGTCTTTTTGATAGTAATCCTTGCTTGTATATTTTTTTTCAGACTGAATCCTTGATGTTATATCATCGCCTTTGGCTTCAAAAATTAAAATTGCTTTATCATCCGGCTTAGAATTTTGCACTACAGCAACGATACTGCCTACATTGGCACTTTCAAAAACATTTACTTCATTAAAGTTTATCAATTGAAGTATGTTTCGCTTACTCAGGTATTCACGAAGGCCATCACCATAATTTGTAAAACAAAACCGGTTAGAAGAAATGTAAGTTAAAATCCCATTGGGAGATGAAAGTTTTAAACCTCTTTCATAAAACAAACAATACAAATCAGCACCTTTAGAAAATGTTTCATAGTTCTGTTTACCCAATTCGACAACTTCTTTTGCAGGTAAATTGGCAATAGAAATATATGGGGGGTTACCAATTACAACATGAAAACCCTTTAATAAACTAAACATCCACTCAGTATCAAAAAAACCAGCAAACTTATTTTGGTCGTATGGGTCCCAACTTGCCATTAGCCTTGTGGATTCTGGCTTAAATCCATCTCTTTCTAAAAGCTCAGCTAATTCTTTCCTCAGTTCTTTATCTCTTTCTCTATATTTCTTTTTAGTCAGTGGTGTCCTGACATTAAAATGTCGTTCTCTAACATCAGCTAATTGTTTTTCCTTTATATCTATCTGGGTATTGCGTAAAGACATTTGTTTAGGTCTTTCTATACCTATGAGAGTATTGGCTGCAACAAATTTTGTTTCGAGGTTAGGCAAAGGACGAATACCCAAGTTCTTTGCATTTCGATTTACTTTTTGGTCAACTACCAATGATATAAAAAAACGAAGTTTCGCAATCTGCACTGCTATTGGTTGTATATCTACACCGTAGATGCAGTTTTCTATGAGATATAATTTTCTGCCGTAATCATTATAATTATCAGTAAACGCTTTATCAATTTCTGTTTTCAGACTTTCATGTAGAGTAGCATCCGGCACTTCATAAACCTTATCCAATTGCCTTTGCTTCCAACGTTCGTTATGAGGGTCAAGTTTACTAAGTATAAATACCATTTTGTGTAAAATACCCATTGGGAAAGCACCAGAGCCACATGCAGGGTCAATAATTTTACAGTTGTCAATTGCTTCAATTAATATAATCTTCTCCGGTTCATTAAACTTAGGTTCGTTTTCATTATAGCTAAATAAATCACGAAGATTTGATTCATTTTTATCATTGACAGGAACCAATTTATTAGTCTCCAACTGTTGTTTGAGATAAGCTATTAAACTTTCTTCAACCATGTAGTTAACAACATCTCTTGGGGTATAAAAACTGCCGGTTAATTTACGTGCAGTTGTTTTAGTTTCCTCATTATAAGAGGCTAAAAGATTTTCAAAAACTTTCCCTAAAAGTTCGGGGTCGAGTGCTATCTCTTCTTCAATTGGTGTGTTTTCGTGAATGGTAAATTTATACTTATTCAAAATTTCAAATAGCCCTCGTACAAGATATTTTTTATCGTTTGTATCATATACTTTATTCAGTTCGTTGTACTGCTTTTCAGTTTCAAAAAATAAAAAATCTGGCACAGAAATACGTTCTTCATTTTTTGGCCTGTTACTAAAACAGTCTATACGTTGTTCTGTAGGCTCACCAATATTTTTATCTAAGTTTTCAAATAAGCCACCATTTAAAAAAGGGATGTTTTCAAATAATTTAAGAGCAACATCTTTATCTTTAAAGAAGCGTTCGTAACGATAAAACTCCTGAATGCCATATTGCCTTTTTATAAACGTTCTGCTGATTTTTGACTTATCCTCAACATCCTTATTCATTTCGGTATTAAGGGTTGCAAAAAATAGATTTTGAAGTATTGCCTTGTAGTAGGTACTGCCTTTTTTGTCTTTATAATCAAGTATTTTATCTAACTTTTTCTTATCAAATAATTCTTCAGGAATGAGGTTATCTTTTTCTTTAAGGAACCAAACAAAAATTAACCTTGTGAGCATACGAATAACATTGATAGAGTTTCTTTTTTCTCTATCTTTTTCAACATCATCAGGAAACTCCACCGTATCTACTGCCCAGAAATACCAGTTGGCTAATTCTTTGTAAAAACGTTTGTTTAATTCAGAACTATCTAAAGTTTTTTGCCAGGCATTGTGCAGGTCTACAAAATTGCGAAATTCAAAATCTGATAGTAATTTGTCAAAACTCAGGTCATATAAAATTTCGATATGCCCCCGATGAGGATTTTCAATATTTATGTCTTTAATTAACGTTACTTTTTCTAAAACATCTCTGCTATCATCCCGTTTATGCAATCTTCGTTTTATAACTGATAGTGTGAGTAAATTGCCGATTTTAAATAAAACCATTACCGGCATTGGGAAAAGTTTATTTAATTCACGGGTAATATCTGATAATTGGGTTCTTGTATATTCACCCACCTTTAATTCAATTGCAAAAAATAAATAGGCTTCTATTATTGTATCGTCAACTTTTCCTGTGTCAAACAAAAATGATTGCCTTGACATTTCAACTTGAGTTAATTGAAAAAGCAAATCAATAGATTTCCAATAATCTGGCATCGCTTTCTTATGGTTCAATTTATCTTCAGCATGAGGAAAATCATCAAAAAAACCTTTATCAGTATTTTTAGATAGCGGACTTTGCCGTTCGGTTTTATAGCCTAAGGAATTGAATAAAGCAATAGCATTATTAAAGATTTTGCCCTTAGCAAAATCTTTAATCGCATCTTGAATATTTTGTTTTATGTCTATGCTCATAAATTATTTTATAACCAGCCAGGTGATTAATTCAAAATTATTCATTTCGTGTACTTGCTTTGATTGTGGAATGAGTAAAGCCCCTCTATCCATCGTTAATTTTTGATTATTGCGTTTTTTAAAAACCCTGCTAATTTCATCCACCGCCTGTTTTAATAATTCGGTGTATTGCTGCATGTTTTCGCCATTGCCGGTATCTTCATTAAATACCTCACACAATTTATCGTAAGCCTGTTTAACGCCTGAACAAAGCAACCTGTAGATTTCTAATATTGATTTTGCATTGGTATAATTGAACCGTACAATGCCATCGTCCCTTATATACACTAAGAAATAGGGCTGTAAAGGATTTACTTCTTCATTGCCATCGGTATTACCTTTTTGCTTTAAGCAATACAGTACACCGGGTTTAATTATATCCTTTTCGGCAGCACCAAAGTTTGCAGTGTTTAAATAATGTGCATGTGAGCCAGATGGCGAAGGAACAACCGCATATAAGCCAAAGGGTGCATCTTCTAATTTTTGCCTGTTGTTTTCTAAAAAATTTAATAGCTCAATCCTGAAATCATCCAACGTAAAATCTGTAAGCGATATGCTTTCATTCATATCTTCTAAATCAAGTACCTCTTTTTGTAATTTTTTGAGTTGCTGATTCCGGTATTTTAAATCATCTTCAATTAATTCTTCAATCTGGTCTGTTGCCAGCAAATTATCATCTGCTGTTGCTGTAACATCTACCAAAGCCATCCTTGCCTCTACTCGTTCTTTCAGGTTCATATATTTATCTAAATCTTTTGTTGGCCAGAAGTTTACTAATTGTATGGCATTGTTAATACTACCCAAACGGTCTATCCTGCCGAAACGCTGAATGATGCGTACCGGGTTCCAATGAATATCATAATTTACAAGGTAATCACAGTCCTGTAAGTTTTGCCCTTCGCTGATACAGTCTGTTGCTATTAAAATATCAATTGTGCCTTGCTGTGGCATCCCTTTCATTTTATTCCTGTTCTTTGCAACCGGTGAAAAATTGGTGAGTATGTTTGAATATTCAGCTTTGCCAAAAGTTGTTTTACTTACTGAGCCAGCAACCAACGCAATGTTTACCTGCAATGTATCTTTTGCCCAACTTAATAATTCAGTATAGAGATAGTTTGCTGTATCGGCAAATGCTGTAAATACAATTACTTTTTTATTGCCCTCGTTAAGCGGATGCTTTATTTTATTTTCAATTAAATTTTTGAGGTCAAATAATTTTGCATCTCTTGAAGCATCAATATCTTTTGCTCTCAGGTATAAATCGTATAAGGCTTCCTTATCCTTTTTAAGGTCTCTTAACCAATCATCAAGGTTTAAGTCTTTTAATTTAAACTTCAATTTTTTACCCACTTCCCAGGCATCTGCATCTTCTTCGTTTTCTTCCTTTTCATCTTCTTCCGGTTCAAAATCAGCAGCCAGATATTCTGCGTCAGCAGCAGTTTTTAGCTGTTGAAATTCTTTGATGTTTTTTTCAAGGCTTTTAATTTTTTCTATGGTTCTGTTCATAGAAATTTCAAAAGATTCTATCGAACTTTCCAACCGCTTTAGAAAGTTAATCTTCATCATACCAATTAAAAAGTGTTCCCTGTCGCTTTGGTCAAAATTTGGTTCGTTGCTTTTGGGGTCTTCTGCTTCGCCTTTAGTTTTTTTACGCTTCCGCTCAGCCTTTTCTTTCTTCTCTTTCGCCTTTTCAGCTTTGGTTTTAATTCCATACTTGCCCTTCAATTCCTCCATAACATACTTAGACGGATTGAATACTGACAGTGTATAGTCGAGGATTTTTTTATTCAATGTATCGTAACTAAAAAACTGGTCTTCTAAATCAATATCGGGATAAACTGAAATAGGTTTTAACCTTTCAGGGAACTTACCCACTTCGGCTTCTGCTTTGTAAAAGTTTTTTATGTGCTTTCTGCTCCGGGCTATGGTAAGTTCATCCAGTAATTTAAAAAACGAAGTATCTAATTTTTCTATTAACTGCTTAACTGTTCGGTTAGTATTTTTTTTATCTGCCCAGTTGGTAAAATTTGTCTGGGCATTTTTAAGTGAAGCAGCAATGTCTTTAATTTGTGTTGAGTCAAATAAGGCATCATTCTTTCCTTCTGTAATTAGGTGAATTTGATTTCTTAAATCACGGAGATTATTGTTTACTGGTGTAGCTGAAAGCAATAATACTTTTGTTTGCACACCCAGCTTAATAATTTTTTCCATCAGCCATCTAGGGCGGTTCATTCGTACACTACCATCGTCTTTTACCTTATCCATTGGGTTGCCCCGGAAATTATGGCTTTCGTCAATTACAATTAAATCATAAGCTCCCCAATTGAAATTTTCAAGGTCAATTCCATCTGCAATTGATTTGCCTTTTTCTCTTCCTAAATCAGTATGGAATAACAGGGTGTAATTGAATTTATCTTTTGTAAATGGGTTTAAATTATTTCCTTTAGAAGATTGATAAATTGCCCAGTTCTGTTCGAGTTTTTTAGGACATAAAACCAGTACCCTGTAATTGAGCAATTCAAAATAGCGGATTACCGCTAATGCTTCAAAAGTTTTACCTAACCCCACGCTGTCTGCAATGATGCAACCATTGTGCTTTAAGACTTTATTGATGGCACCTTTTACACCGTCTTTCTGGAACTCATACAACATATTCCAGATTTCGCTTTCATAAAAACCTGTTTTTTCATTGAGCAATCCGCCTTTTTGCTGTTCATTTAAGAAATTCTCAAAAATATGAAACAGTGTTTTGAAATAAATAAACTCTGGTTCATTTTCAATATACAGTTGCTCTAAATATTTCAGCACCTGCTCTTTTACATCTTCAACTATTTTTTCTTCGTGAATATTTATATCCAGTTGCTTATTTAGTTTTTCCTTTTCATCTTTTGACAAATCAGCATACCACATTTCATGAAACCATTTCTTTAAATCCATTCTATCCCTGTCGCTATCTACAATCAGGTTCAACTCAATATTTGGGCTGCCGCCAAGCCCAAGCCCATTTACCGTAAAGTTGGAACTGCCTACAATGGCTTTTTCTACACCACTTTCCTGGGCTATATGGTACATTTTGCCATGCAGAAAATTTGGCTTCACCAATGATTTGATGGCCACTTTATTTTTTATCCATTCTGAACAATCTCTGGCAATGGCTTTTTGTGTGAGCCGGTTCTCTATGGGAATAACCAATTTATCATCCTCGATTTTAAAGTCTCTTTTATTCGTTTTATTGGGGTCAAGAGATTTTATAAAGGTTGGTTCTCCAAATAAAAAATTAAGATGGTTAACAGATTCTAATGCTGTCTTTAATTTTTGATAGGCATAAATAGTAAAGTAGGCTGAAACTATTGAAAGCTCTGAGCCATTTTTAATATTGCTAATTAAGAAGTCACCAACAGTGCCTCTTTTGTGATTATCCCTTATTGAAGAATTGATTGTTGCCATTAACCCGGTTAAATTAAAATATTTTGGAAAGCCTTATCAATAGCATCCCAATCGTTTGACCTTAATAATTGTTCCTCTACGCTAAAATCTTTTACTGATTGTGCGGTGTGCAATTTTCTCGCAATCCCTGCTACTTTTACCCCTATGTCACCGCCACCCAAAGCTGCATAATTTACAATACTATTTACTAAAGTGCTTTCTTCATCCAAAACAAGATAACTCTCTTTTTCTGCGTTGAGTTCTAATTTTGTTTTTTGTGTATTGGTATCACCATGCAATGTTCTTAAATCAAGTTGCAGGTCTTTAGTAATGTTGGTATTATTTGGTGAAATCAGATTGAAAGTAACCTGTTTTACCTGCTTTGGATATTGGCGTACCAAATTCCAAAACTGCTGAGCTTCAAAGGTAGGTTCCACAGCAAAAGCAATATTGTAACTCTTAATATGTTTTTGAACTGTGTCTTTAATAAAATTAGATACAATAGATGTTTTTTGAAAAGCATCTACATTGGTTTGTACTGCTATTTTTTGAACATCAGGATGATTATTGATTGCAATCAGCAGGCTTGGATAGGTGTCAATAACAGCTTCTGTAAAATCTTTTTTTGGAATCTTCTTATCCCTGCGAACATTCACTTTAAAATAATACATGTCACCTTTCTGATGAACAAGCTGCGAAGTTATATCCGACTTCCCCGAATTAAAGTTGAAGTTGTTTTCAGTAATGATTGATTTGAAGATGTCATTTTTAGCGGCTTTCAATCATCAATATTATGATACTGATGTTGAAATGCATCAGACTGAAATGCCTTATCAATTACCAATTGATACCGGAAAACTTCAAAGGAAGTTTGTTTAGAATGTTGCGATTGAATGTCTTTACTCATAGCCAGTTATTTCAAGATATTAACAAATGTATAAAATATTTTCTTAAAAACCCACCAAGCGGTATAATTTTTTGTATATTTGTGTAACGCCACTGGAGGTTATTTATGGATAAAAAAAAGTCAAATAACGCTGATAAAAACAAAACGATAGCTACCTATCGTAATGAGGCTTTTGATATTGGCTTTAAGGATTACTTTAAGAATATTAAGGATAACAAGATTACCCAGGTGCTGAATAATACTGAAAGAAATCTAAAGTTTGATTCTATTACTTACAGGCAATTAAATAGCTGGGGAAAGGAAGGTTTATTGACTGTACAACGTGAAGGAAGAGAATGGCGGCGTTTCAGTATTATTGATGCTGTTTGGGTTAAGCTAATTAAAGAACTCAGAGAGTTTGGAATGAGCCGGGAGCAATTGAAAGTAACCAAACAAAGTTTGGAATTTGAAAGTGAAAAGTACGGTGTTGCCATGCCCATGCTGGAATTTTATACAGCATTTATAATAGGCGGCAAGCTGCCTGTAGTATTGTTGGTTTTTAAAGATGGCGTTGCAGTACCTGCAAGTGTTACACAGTTTAAAGTTGCTAATGAAGTAGCAGGATTGGAAGACCATATCCAAATCAATCTAAACAAGCTGTTACAGGGCATGTTCCCTGATATTGATTTAAAGCCACAACACAAAGCAACAATGCCTTTGTTTGTGGATGAAATGGAATTACTGGCATTTTTAAGAGTAGGTGAATATGAGAAGGTGGAAATAAAATATCGTGATGGTGAGATTGATTTAATTGAAGGAACTGAAAGACAAGTAACAGAGAAAGTTTTTGACATACTCAACGCTAAAGAGTATGAAGAAATTACCATTAGAAAAAGAGATGATGGGGTAATTACAAGTGTAGTAAGAACAAAGAAAAAAAAGATATTAAAATAAAAAGGGTGTTCCCCTTTTATTGCAGATGAACCAATACAACAGGCGTTCCCTGAGTTAGCGGTTTAGCATTTTTTACATGTTAAATTTAGACAAATGTAAAAAGATTTTACAAGAGGGCGGAAAGACTTACACGGATGAAGAGGTAAAGCGAATAAGGGAACTGCTTTACAAATTGGGTAACCTTGATTACCACCTATTCTCTACTTTAAAAACAAAGCAAGATGCAAACAGCCATCATTTACACAAGGGTATCAACTGATGAACAGGCGGAGAAAGGCTTTAGCCTGAGAGACCAAAAGGATAAACTTATGAAATACTGCGATGCCAAAGGCATTGAAGTAATGAGGCATTTCGAAGATGATGGCTACTCTGCTAAGACATTTAACAGGCCGCAATTCAATAACCTGCTTGAATACATTAAAAAGAACAAGGGTATTGTAAAAAAACTTTTGGTAGTGAAATACGACAGGTTTTCACGCAATACAGAGGCTTCTTTTGCAATGATTACTCAATTGTTTAAACTTGGTATTGAAGTAGAAGCCATTGAGCAAAAACTGGATAACAGTGTGCCTGAAAATTTAATTATGAAGGCTTTGTATCTGGCAATACCGGAGGTAGAGAATTTAAGGCGTTCTCTTAATACTACCACTGGTATGCGTAGGGCTAAGAGGGAAGGCAGATATGTAAGTACCGCACCTTATGGCTTCAAGAATGTAAGGGATGTTCACAACAGGCCCATTATCGTTCATTCGCCTATGGCTGATGTAATCAAAAAGGCATTTGAATTAATTGCTTCCGGTACTTGGCAAATAGAACTATTGCGTAAAAAGCTTTATGGTGAAGGATTAAAAATTAGCAAAAGCAATTTTTACACTTTGCTCCGTAATCCTATTTACTGCGGTAAAATTCGTTTGAAGGCTTTTAAAGATGAAGAGGAAGAAATTTTACAGGGCATACATGAGCCTATCATTAGTGAAGAATTGTTTTACGATGTGCAAAATGTGCTTGATGGTAAAAAGAAATCAAAATATAAATACTCATTGATAAATGGAACTTATCCAATGAGAGGCCATTTGATTTGCCCAAGATGTGGCAAAACCTTAACGGGCAGTTCCGGCAAAGGCAATGGCGGTAAATATTATTATTACCATTGTACCAAAGGTTGCAAGGAAAGGCATAAAACAGATATACCGCATCAGGCTTTTGAAAAATGGTTAGGTGAAATATCATTGAAGCCGGAAGTAGCATGATTGTACATGGCTGTGATGGATGATATTTTTAAAACCAATGAAGGAGACCGGGAAGCAGAGGTAAAGAAAATTCAAGATGCGATTGATAAAAACAGATTACAGTTGGATAAAGCCACCACAAAACTTTTGGATGATGAAATAGATAAGAACGATTTTAAGCGAATTAAAGAAAGGGTTGCCAGGGAATCGTATGACTATCAAAAGCAAATCAGCGACCTTAAAGCTGCTGAAAGCGGCTACAAAGAGTATTGCAGATATGGGATTTCACTTTTGAGTAATATGGACTATTACTACAGCACAGCTAACCTTGAAAACAGGCAGAAAATGCTTGGTTTGATATTCCCTGAAAAACTGGTGTTTTCTAATAACACTTTTCAAACCATGCAGCCCAATGAGGTACTAACGCTACTTTGCAATGGTGGTAAGGGTTTCAGCGATGGTAAAAAAGAAAAGAGCAGCGGAAATGCTGCTCAGTCCTGTGTGGTGACCGCGTTAGGATTCAAACCTAAAACCTTCTGATCCGTAGTCAGATGCTCTATTCAGTTGAGCTACGCAGCCGTTTATTTAAAACAATACAAAAATATTTTTTTAAATAGTGGACGGCAAAAATATAGATTTATTTCTTTCATCCCAACTCTTTGTGCATTTTTGCCAATAACAGTTATATGAAATTGCAATGTAAAGCCATTGGCAAAGCGCATGAGCCTTTTGTAAAAGAAGGCATTGAAATGTTTACCAAAAGAATTGCCAATTACTTTCCGGTAGAATGGCAACTGCTACCTGCGCCACGAAATGCGGCTGTACTGAGCGAACATGAACTGAAAAAAAAAGAAGGAGAATACATTTTACAATCCCTGCAAAAAGAAGACTGGCTGGTGCTGCTGGATGAAAAAGGAAAGCAGATGACCAGTGAAGGGCTGGCTGGCTTTATACAAACAAGGGCCAATGAAAGTACAAAAAACCTGGTTTTTTTTATGGGCGGTGCGTACGGCGTGAGTGATGAAGTGTGGCAGCGGGCAAATTTTAAATGGAGTTTATCACAACTCGTTTTTCCGCATCAGTTGGTACGGCTGATACTGACCGAGCAGCTCTACAGGGCCTGTAGTATTTTACGCAACGAAAAATATCACCATCAATAACTATATTGCTCAAAAATTTACATGGATCAATTAACCATTACTGTTATCATTATTGCAATTACCTGCAT
>JAYWIB010000286.1:0-3248 GCA_043789265.1 Chitinophagaceae bacterium | reverse complement strand
AGCAGTGATAGTTTGTACATACAGGAAAAACAAATGACAGACATGCTGGATAAATACTGGGAGTTCTATTTATTTACATGGAACAAATGCTGGCCCGGCGAAAAGTACCTGATGCTGGGCCTGGCGCAGTATGGCTTTATGAATTTTAAAAACACGCCGGTAATATATGGGTTGATTAAAAGAGGGATACTGATACAGTTTAGCCAGGAGATAAAATTTTTCAGTCCCGGTTTCAGGGCTTTTGTGCTGGAGCAAAAAGGTACTGCTGAAATGATAAAACTACAGAAAGATTACCAGCAGGGTTCTGCATGGCAAACCATGCGTATGCCACTGCTGTTCCTGCTGCTGGGTGTGGCCATGTTTATATTTTTTACACAGGAACAAACCTTTCAAAAAATTACCGCACTGGTAGCCGGCATCAGTACTATTTTTTCTTTACTGCTCAAATTCTTTTCCGAAGGCGGCGGAATGTTTTCGTCAAAAAAATAAATGCAGGTAAATCATAAAAAAATTGCAGCCAGTAAAAATTCTGCCTGCATAAATTCCAGCTAATTTTAGTGTGGGTTTAACCAAAGCTGCAATACAAATGCACCACACAGCACAGCACAGCACAGCTCTTTTATAAGATGGCATTTTTTTTAAAAAGGATGTGATTTGAACTTACATACTAAATTGCCTTCCGATCCATACATACTTTTTTATAAAATTTTAAAAACAAAAACCAATGAATAAATTAATGTTTGTATTAGCGTTTAGTTGCTGCACAAATTTACTTAAGGCCCAGCAAACAGATTTACCTTATGATTATCCTGTTAAACTTAATACCGAAAAATGGCAAACTTTTAAATCGGTTGAAGATATGTACGAGGCTTGCCAAATTCCGCAAGATGTTTTATCAAAAATATCTACTGCTGGGCTAATACAATCCTGTTTAAATTACCCTGCTTCAATAGTTTTATTAATACATAATACACCGCAACAGGGGTTTGATGACTGGAAACAACATTTTAATGGTATAAATGAATTGCTTAAGCGGAGCGATGGAAAAGAAGAACTTTTAAAACTGTATGCTGTGTATGATACCAAAGCCCATACGGCCTTAAAAACAGATATAGAAAAGGGGCATTATATTTTTATATTAACAATGCTGGAAAGTATTATTGTGCAAGATGAAATTACCAACAGCCTGAACACAAATCAGCAAAAAGCATTGCTTAAAATTTGTTTGCAAAAATATCAGGAAATGGAAACCGATGAAGTGTATGGTTTTAATAGCATCACCTCCACGGGAAGAATCATTACCAAATTAGCAGCAATGTTGGGAGATGAAGCACTTAAAACGCAAATTGAGATACCCTTAGTACAAGAGTTTATTAGAACGGGTTTTTTAAGTGACAGGCAACCTTTATTAGATATTATCTTATCAGCACTAAAAATCAACACCAATGCATAAGCTATTTTATGGTTCCATACTTTTTTTATTTTTTGCCTTAGCAGGATGTAAAAAAACTAAAGAATGTATGTATAGTTATCCGCCTGTTGCAGCAGACAAATATATTTATCCTGTAAAGTCTGGATCTGCTGAATGGAATGCGGCAATAGCATCAGGAATTGGGCAATCTTACCCTTTAGATTCAGTTTATAAGTTATGTCAAATACCCGATAATATATTACAACCAATGAGTACGCTGGGCCTGATACAAAGCTTGGAGGATAATCCCTGCCTTTTTAATATGATGTTACGGGATAATATTGTACAGGGAAGGGATGAAGTTTTATCAAGATTAAATGTAAGCTGGGTTCTAAATAAACGAAGCGATGCTGGAATTACTCTCTTAAAATATTATGAGGCAAAAGACCCTAATATAATTTCTTGTATTGATGCTGATAGGGAACAAGCAAGATATTCGCTTAATTGGTATTTATTTGATAAAGTTTGTTCACAAGATTCTTTATTAAACAAGCTTGATAAGCCCTTAAAGAAAAGATTTGCTAAAACTATTATTAATAAATATAATACTCAGATGAAGTATCCAAACTCATTTGGTGGAGTTCAAGAACCTATGATTTTTATTTTAAGCAGATTAATGGTTTTGGAAGGCTTTCAGCCATTCATAGATGCTATGCAAGCAGATGTAAATTTAACTGCTTTTGCAGTTAGTAGTATTTTCCTTGTTGACTATAGAGACATTTATAGCAAAGTCTTAGAATTTTCAAACCAATTTATAAACAGTTAAACTATTAAAGATGAAACTAAAAGTTATATTAATACATCTATGTGTCCTAATTATAAATTTTACACACGCTCAGCCTACAACGGTTTACACTTGCAAAGGTGGTGCTGTTGCAGCAATTCTTCGATCAGAATTTACTCCTCAAGTTATAGCACAACGTAATAATGATGCACTTTCAACCTTCTCCTATTTAGGTATTACTTTTTTAGATAATTCCTCACAGCAATACAACTGCCATGCTTACGCCTGGCATCTAAGGGAAGGCAACACTAATAAAGTTTGGATAAATAATGCTACTCCGCAAGTTGGTAGCTGTTTTCCTGAGACACACAATATCGATAAGTACTGGACAGATGGTTGCTTTATACAAGTATGTAACGAAGCGGATGCCGATAAGCTTCATTATTTTTGTGGCGACCATTCTGCGGTAAAATCTACCACTAATCCAGGCTTTTATGAATCTAAATGGGGAGAACTACCCGTTTTTAGACATACTAAAACAGGAGTACCTTATGCACAGCCAGCAACCAGCGTTAATTACTATACATCAACGAAAGTAACGGGAAGCACTGCCAACTTATGCTCAGGTACAAGAACTTTTTCTGTCAAAAATATTTCCGGTGCTACATACGTATGGACTTACAGCAGTACATTGGTTGTAGTAGGCCCTATTAATACCAATCAAATAACAGTTCAAAAAAATGGAACTGCATCTGGGGCAGCGTGGGTATCGGTGCAAATTAGCACTCCTTGCAGTGCCACACCTGTTAACAATCGGCAGGATTTTACGATAGCTGCACCTGCGGTGGAATTAAACGATATTAACGTACGTTATTCCAGAAATCAGGGTTCTTCACAAACGATTGATTTTGGTACACTCAATAACAAAACTATTTATACCCAAACCGGTAGTTTTTCAGTAACAGCATCTACTTATCTTACGGGTACCAACACTTTTAACTGGGTAGTAATGGGGCCACCGCCTGGTTCAGGATATGGGTGGAGTAATTTTAC
>JAYWIB010000285.1:0-3253 GCA_043789265.1 Chitinophagaceae bacterium | reverse complement strand
AACCTGCGGTAAGCACTGTGCTAAAGCCAGGCAGCAGCTTTGCAGAGGGAGCGGCCATTAAAGTAACAACCGGTGTAGGATTAACCGACAGTACGGCAGCGGCAGTAGTATCAAATGTGGCGCATGGCACCTGGCTTGATACCTTGCAGCGATACTTATATCCATTCCATGCAAAGGGTATCTTTTTCACCGTTAGTGAATCTGTGTGTGTGCCGTCATAATTTGCACCATCATTGATTGCTGAATATATTCCATCACCTGTGTTTACCAGCCATTGGAATACAGGGTCAGTGCCTTTTGCAGAAGTTTCAAACACTGCATTCAGCGATTCACACACGGTAATATCAGCAGGATTGGTAACATCCGAAATGGGATTGTTTACAGTAACAGTAACATTGGTGGAGCTGGCAGAAACACATGGCCCGTTTACAGAAGTAGCGGTATACGTAGTGGTTAATGCAGGCTTAGCATATACTTTAAACAATGGCGTAACACCATCATACGGCACGGTGGCATCCTCATCAGTATACAGTGAAGAAGCAGGCGACCATATAGCCGGATATCCTTTTGGTATTACATAATTAATGGTGATAGACCAGTTTTTAAGCAGGCCCAAATCATTGGGTCCGCCATCTGCCATTGCCAGTGTCCAGTTGCCGCTTAACTGGGAATATAGGTCTGCAAAAGAAGCAGCATTTGAAATATACCCCACCGGATTTTGAACATCCAGTTTTGTATTGTTAATAATGATATCGTAATTAATGGCATCGGGCCTGTAGGGGCCTTTTGGATTGGTAATGCCATAGCGGTAAGGCGAAGGCACGTAGCCAAAGGTGGTGGTATCTGTTGAATTTATTTCAGCATCGTACCAGCCGGCATCACTTACGGGATTGTCTCCAAACAATGCCGTATTGTATTTATATAAATTCAAAATTTTACCATTGGGTGCTTTAAGGTTGATGATCATATCACCGGGAAAAGTATGAGTGAGGTTAAGCTTTACACTCATGCTGGTAGCAAATGCACCAAAGGGTACAGATACAGCCAGCGAAGTAGTGGCGCCGGTACTTATATTGTCTGGAACCTGTATAGCCAGCGGTTCACTTACTACAGTGGTGTAGCCGGGCCCGGGCGGTAAAGAGCCTGGCACTTCCAGCGCCTGTACCGAATTAATACAAATGGGTGTTACTGGTGTAATGGTTGGTGGAAATGGAATCTCGTTTACGGTTACCGTTACTGTTTTACACACTACAGGTGTTACACATCCGCCTTCGCCCCGCAGGTAATAAGTGGTGCTGGTATCAGGTTTTACGTTGAGTGTATCTCCCATGCCTGCAGCAGTACCACCACAGATGCCGGTGTACCATTGCCACTTAGTGCCATTGTTAAGAGCGCCGTCTTTTATAAAGAATTTTGCTGTGCCTCCTTTACAGATAACCGTATCTCCTGATAAATTATTTATAACGGGCAATAAGCAGGAACTTATGTTAATGGTGTAATCCTCTGTTTCGCCATAGTTGTCTGTTAAATAAGGATTGCATGCATCGCCGGGAGCAAGCGCTGCATCAAATCTTAGCCTCACCCTCATTTTAGTATAACCAATGGCGGCATTGCCTGGGATATTTACGTTGGCTGTAATTACTGTATTGGTTCCATTACCTAAATCGGTAAATTCATTTGCATCAAAGGTGCCGCTGGCATCAAAGTCAATCCATACACCAACATAGTTATTGGAACTGCCGCCAATTTTTACTGATACAGGCAGGGTTTGCAGTACGGGTATTACAGGTGCTGCTACATAACCGGAGTAATCCGTATAGCCTGAGTTGCTGCATACAGAGCTGGTATTGTTGATACCTGCAAACGTTACGTTTACGATGACCTCTTCCTTCGAACAGTCCGACGGAGGAGGTAAACAATAAGCCGGCATTGGGCTGGTGGTAAATGACTGCACCACACAATCAATGGCATCGCCTGCAATATTCTTTGGAACTATTTTGTAATAATAAGTAGTGTTGGGTGTAAGCACCGGATTAAAAGTATATGAAGTGGCAGGACCTGATAAAGCTGCAACAAGGCCGGGCGTGGGTGAAGGGCCGAGGTATACATCGTAGGCAGTGGCAGTGGCGGCAGTAAGCCAGCTCAGGCCTCCGGTGACCGGCACTAAAGTATTTTTACCGGCAGATGGAAAGATCAGCATAGCACATGGTGGTGGCACAGATGGTAAATTATAAGTAATTATCAATGCCGGTTTTGCACCATCGGTGCCTGGGTAGCCGGAAACATTATAATTGGCATTGCCCGCCCCACTCTTTACAAAGCCCACATTTACTTTATTGCTTTTGATATTACTCTGTAAAAAACTTACACCGTTTGCATTAAACGTTTTGCTGTTGGTAGTGGTGGACCATGGACTTGGCGCACTGATAACATTTAATCCTGCCGGTCCGATTGCATTATATAAATCTGCCGAAGACAATGTAGACGGGTCTGCTGTAAATCCGTGAATTTCATTGCTGTTGGGGGAACTGCCTGAAGAATAAGTTGTAAAATTTACTTTGGCTGATTCAATTATAGAGCCATCCGGGATAACGGTTAAATCAAACGTTGCCCAGCCCCTCGATCCGGAAGCAGTGGAATTCAAGTTTATTAAATTGCCGTCATTTTTTATATCCCCGTTGGTAGAACCGGATCGAAAAGAACCATCAATACCCGTACAGGTAATCGTAATACTCGTTGTTTGAGCATTTACCATCGCCGCCGAAAACATTAACAGCATTGCCATGAATACTGCTGCAGTTTTTTTAAATATAATAGCAGAATATTTAAACCAGCCTGCGGCATTTGCAAGATGTGCTATAGGCGTAATACGAAAGGAAAAAATTTTCTGCATAAGCTTTTTTTGTACAGGTAAAAAGCGCCCGGCATGGCAACTCAACGCCTTTCAACAATTGGTAATGGTAAGAAAAATTAGTTAATGTCAATAACAAATTTAGAGAAAAAATCCATACTGGCGTTGATTTGAAAATATTATTAAAGCGGGCTGTGATTCAGCAGGCAAAGAAGCACGGGATAAGGGGTTTATGCAGCATTATTTAAATTCGCCAAATACTTTGCGTAGTTCACCCGCAATTTCACCCAGCGTACAATAATTTTCAACAGCATCAATCACCACGGGCATCAAGTTGGCTTTTCCTTCCGCAGTATTTTTTATATTGGCAAGGCATTCCTGTACTTTGCTGTTGTTTCTTTT
>JAYWIB010000284.1:0-3263 GCA_043789265.1 Chitinophagaceae bacterium | reverse complement strand
TTCGTTCAGGTAAGATTTTACCGGCCCCATCAGCCAGTTGGCTGCGGCTTTGTAATGAGGTGTATGTGTAATGATATTTTCAAAATAATCTACCTGGCTTTTATCGCTGCACAATACAGCAGCATCATAGGCGGGTAAGTTATACTGACTGCAATATTTTTTTTCCAGCGCTTCGGGCAAGGCAGGCAGCGCCTGTTTTATTTCATCCAGATAAGCATTGGTAAGGTGAAAGGGCGTAAGATCAGGATCTGCAAAATACCGGTAATCATCTGCTTCTTCCTTGCTTCTCAATGCAAACGTGCTGTTGTTGTCTGCATCATAACTTCTTGTTTGCTGAATAATTTTTTCACCGGCCTCTGTAATATTGATAAGCCTTTCCACTTCCACATCAATGGCACGTTTTACATTGCGGATGCTGTTGAGATTTTTTACTTCCACCCTGGTACCCAATTTTTTTTCGCCGTGCAAGCGGATAGAAATATTTGCATCGCAGCGCATGCTGCCTTCTTCCATATTGCCATCACATATTTGCAGCCAGCGCACCAGCCGTCTCAATTCTGTTACATACGCAAAAGCTTCCTCACTGCTGTGCAGCGCAGGTTCGCTTACTATTTCCAGCAGGGGCACTCCGGCACGGTTTAAATCTATGGCTGTATAATTTTCATCCACATCATGCAGGCTTTTGCCTGCGTCTTCTTCAATGTGTATACGGTTAAGCGGAATAATTTTTTCTATGCCCGCTGTTTTTATTTTTACAAAACCATTTTTGCAGATGGGCGTGGTATGCTGGCTTACCTGGTACCCTTTTGGCAGGTCGGGATAAAAATAATTTTTACGGGCAAAATAATTTTGCTGCTCAATCTCACAATTCAATGCAAGCCCCAGCTTTACTGCATACTCAATTGCTTTTTTATTCATGCGGGGCAGCGTGCCGGGATGCGCCAAGGTAATGGGGCTGATATGGGTATTAGGTGCAGCACCAAATGCAGCACTGTCGCCACAAAAAAGTTTACTGGCTGTTAGCAGTTGCACATGCACTTCCAGACCAATCACCACTTCGTATTTTTCATTTTTCATACCGGCGCAAAGGTAAGGATTGAGGGGTCAAATTTAATGTCAGTAAACAGACAGCAGGTTTACAACAGGAGTGTAGCCCGGCAGAAAGATGCAAACAAAAACGCCGGCAGGATATCATCCGGCCGGCGCAGGTTTCATTGCTATACCAGAATATTAAAAGTCAGCGGTCTTTAACTTCCGTGGAATTTTTACTTCCACATTCATTTCTTTTCCCTCTCTTTTCACTTTCATTTTGTACGATTTTTTATCTTCATCAGGCATTAATTCTTCCCGGGCCTCATCTGTATTGTTTACTTTCTTTTCATTTATTTTTGTAATGATGTCATCTTTTTTTAAACCCGCCAAAGCAGCGGCGGAGCTGTCTTCCACGTTTATTACTTTTACGCCGCCGCCTTCTTCGGTGTCCTGCAGTTTAAGGCCAATTTTTTTCTGCCTGCCAAAGGAGTAAGCAAAATCCATATACGGACTCATATCAAAATTGCCCTCCGGTGATAAATCTGCAGGGCCGTCACCATTGTTCCATTCCATTTCAGGATGGGGCGCCATCCGTGGCATAGAAAAGGAACGCACAGAGCCACGTGGTCCGTTAAAAGAAAACGACCGGCTGCCCTTCTTCTCACCCAATACTGCTTTTGCCGTATTTTCTTTGCCGTCTCTTTTATAAGTAATTTTTATTTCCTGTTTGGGTTTTTTAAATGAAATAGCATCATACAGGTTGTGCTCTTCATCAATTTTATCTTCATCAATTTTTAGGATGACATCTCCTTTTTTTAAACCTGCTTTTTCTGCAGCGCTTTCTTTACTTACGTCTGTAATGGCAGCGCCGTCAGCAGTTACTTCGGTGGTTACACCTAAAAAAGCCCGGATTTCTTCCTTGCCGCCGAACTCCTTCATAAAATCGTCTCCAAAGTCAAAAGACATTTCACTGCCGCCATCCCTGATGGTCATTTTTCTTTTGTTGATGGTAATATTGTTGTCAGTAAAATCAGCAAGGGGCTTACCATTTACCGTTATTTTTTCTCCATCAATTTCCACTTTTAATTTTAATTCTTTTTCACCTTTATTGCGGATGATGATCTCTTCTGTTTGTTTGTCTTTTATTTTTTCTTTCGCTTTATCTTTTTGGGCAAACAGGTAAGCAGGCAAAGCTGATAAAGAAAAAATGGCGGCATTTAGTAATATTTTTTTCATGGTTAAAATGTTTTTGATAAACCAAAAATAGCAGGAATTTTTTATTTACGAAACTTTTCGGAGATTAAATTTTTTCTTTAACAAATTTTTCAGACAGCGGCATGAGAGAGATAGAGTTTTATCTTTTTAGCGCCACATAAGTTTTAACGGAGCAATCGTCTACAGTTTCATTTTTTAAAAATTGCATGCCTGTTTTCTCCAGCACTTTTATAGAAGCGGTGTTTTCAATTTTTGCCCTTGCAGTAATTATTTGCAGGTTGAGTGCATGCAATCCATAATCAAGTGTATGCTTTGCGGCTTCTGTGGCAAAGCCCTGGCCCCAGCATTCTGGTAACAAACGGTAACCTAAATCAATCTCATTGGTTTCGGCTAAATGCTTGAGACCGCACCAGCCAATAAAAGTATTGTCCGCTTTAGTATGTATGGCCCAGCGGCCAAGATTGATTTTATATTGGGGCAGAATATGTGTACGTAGAATACTAAGTGCATCCTCGGTTGTTTGCAGCACCGGTTCATGGATATATTTCAGTACAGCAGGATCACTATTCAGTAGTAGCACCAGCGGGGCATCTGCTTCAGTAAATCGGCGTAAAGTCAAGCGAGGTGTTTCAAATATTGTATACACGTTTAGTAAAAATATAGATCAATTGGCAAAGAATGATTTTCGCAGTTGATTAAACCGAATTAGTTGTAATAATAAAAGAGCACATATATTATATTGTAGCATTCGCTGCTTATTGCTTCAATGGACAATGTCATTAAGATGAGTCCGGTAATTGCAAAATGTTAGCAGAGAAGCAGGAAACAAAGTTGATAAAATTCCGTAGCGCCAGTCTTGATTTTAATTGAATGATTGTTTTATACCGACTATACATACTAAATAGTTCAAACACTTGTCTGTCGGCATAATACCATCTAAGATTTCCACGGAGAAATAAATCAAGATGGTATTATCTCTATACGGGCAAAGAAGGAACTACACAGTTAATTTGCTA
>JAYWIB010000283.1:0-11711 GCA_043789265.1 Chitinophagaceae bacterium | reverse complement strand
CATTTTTTACCACCATCGTATACACATTTATATTTGGCAACCTTGCCAAAATAAGTACCGACGGCACACCAAAGATGCTGTTTTATCTTTCAGGCATTACTGCATGGAGTTATTTTGCAGACTGCCTTACCAAAACAAGTACGGTGTTTAAAGACAATGCAAACATTTTTGGAAAAGTATATTTCCCCCGCCTCATTATGCCGCTCAGCATTGTGGTAAGCTGCCTGGTGCGCTTTGGTGTGCAGTTTTTATTGTTTGCATTAATGATGGTATATGTGGCAATATCCGGTGGACAGTTTACCATTACCACGGCCGTATTGCTTTTTCCTTTGCTGGTATTGCTGATGGCCATACTCGGCCTCGGCCTCGGATTGATTATTACTGCCATGACCACCAAGTACCGTGACTTAAGTTTTCTGGTGGTGTTTGGTGTGCAGCTTTTTATGTACGCCACCCCCGTGGTATATCCATTGAGCTATGCGCCACAAAAATATAAAACATTGATACAGCTAAACCCCATGAGCAGTATTGTAGAAGCATTCCGCTATGCCTTTTTGGGGCAGGGCACATTCAGCGCATACAGCCTGGGTTACTCCGCCATTGTAAGTGTGGTCATCTTATTTTTGGGCATTATCATTTTTAACAGAACAGAGAAAAATTTTGTAGATACAATTTAAGAATGGCAACGGCAATACAGGTACAAAATTTATCCAAAGCATACCAGATAGGGCAGATAGGCACCGGCACCATCTCCAGGGATTTGGAGCGGTGGTGGCTTACCAGGGTAAGAGGCAAAGAAGATCCTTTTTTAAAAATAGGCGAAGCCAACGACCGTGCAGTAAAAGGCGAAAGCGATATTGTATGGAGCCTGAAAGACATCAGTTTTGAAATAGAACAGGGCGATGCTGTAGGCATTATCGGCCGCAACGGTGCCGGCAAAAGCACACTTTTAAAAGTACTGTCTGAAGTAACCTCCCCCACCACCGGCCGCATAAATATCAAAGGCCGCATCGCCAGCCTGCTGGAAGTAGGTACCGGCTTTCATCCGGAACTTACAGGCCGTGAAAATATTTTTTTAAACGGCGCCATCCTCGGCATGCGCAAAAAAGAAATAGCCCGTAAGCTGGATGAGATAATTGACTTTAGCGGCGTAGAGCGCTACATAGATACGCCTGTAAAGCGCTACAGCAGCGGCATGTATGTGCGGCTGGCATTTGCAGTAGCAGCACATTTAGAATCTGAAATATTGATTGTAGACGAAGTGCTGGCAGTAGGCGATGCAGAGTTTCAGAAAAAATGTTTGGGAAAAATGGGTGATATCAGTAAGGGGGAAGGAAGGACGGTTTTGTTTGTGAGTCACCAAATGGACGCAATAACAAGATTGTGCGGTAGTACCATTGTTCTTGAAACCGGAGTTTGCGGCTTTATAGGAGAAAGTCACGCAGGTATCAACTATTATTTGAAAGGAAAAACAGGAACATTTGCCTGTAGGAAATGGTCAGGTGAAAGTCAAAAACCGGGCAATAAAGATATTAAATTATTAGAAGTTAAAGCTTGTAATATTCATGGAATAATATCTGAAAATTTTAATATTGAAGAGGAAATTAGGGTAAGCATGACTTATGAATTACTTACTGATGGATTTTTATACACACATGGTTTTAATTTGTATAATAATCAAGGAACTCATATATTAAGTTCACATGACACTAATATGTATAAACTAACCACTTCGCTTGAAAAGGGTGTTTATACCTCTACGGTTATTATTCCCGGCAATTTTCTTGCCGAAGGGTTACATGTGGCTGGGGTTGCAATTATGAGCTATAATCCTTTTGTTATACATATTTATGAACAAGAAGTTATATCCTTTTCAATAATGGATTCATTTAGTGACACCTCTGCGAGGGGTATATATGGTGGAAACTTCCCCGGGGTAGTAAGGCCGCTATTAAATTGGGAAACAAAATAAAATAATTATGGCTGATATTAATACATGGACTGGTGAGAGATTAGAGACATTTATACAGAATGAAAACACTGTTGAACATCTGCATCGATATGCAATGGTATTAGACATTGTTTACGGCAAAATTGTCTTAGATATAGCTTCGGGAGAGGGTTACGGAAGTAATTTGCTTTCAAAGCATGCAAAAAAAGTGTATGGAGTAGATATAGATGAAAAATCTGTTAATGACGCTTCTAAAAAATATACTGCGCCAAATGTAGAATTTAGAGTAGGTTCCGCTGATGCCATTCCATTGGAAAATAATTGTATAGATGTTGTTATAAGTTTTGAAACTTTAGAGCATCATGATAAACATCATGAGATGATGCAGGAAATTAAGAGGGTTCTAAAAGATGATGGAACTTTAATAATATCGACTCCCGACAAAAAATTTTATTCAGATCTACGAAATTATAACAATCCTTTTCATGTTAAAGAGCTTTACTCACATGAATTTAAAGACCTTATTCAATTATATTTTATTCACTCACAGTTCTATTTTCAGAATATGTTTAGGGGGTCTATAATTATTCCTGAAAAAAACAGTTTACAGTTTAAATATTTTAATGGAGACTATAGTGGTATAGATACAGCTTTTGATATTAGTAAAATGTATATCATTGCTATAGCTAGTAATCAAGTTATCAATGCAGCAAATTTTTTAAGTGTATTTGATGGAAATAAGATTGAGCAGTTACAGCGTGAACTTCTTGTAAATAAAGTGCGGAAAGAAACTATTGATTCTTTGCTCCCATATAAAATATACCGTTTTTTAAGAAAATTCTTTCATGCTTAAATTCTACAGAAGGCAAAGTGGCTGTCGTATCCATAATAATACCTAACTACAATCATGCGCCTTTTTTAAAAGAACGTATTGAAAGTTTGCTTCAACAAACTTATAAGGACTTTGAGATTATTATACTGGACGACTGCTCTGCTGACAACAGCAGAGACATTATTGAAAGCTATCGCTTTCACCACAGTATATCAAAAATCAGTTACAACGAAACCAATAGCGGAAGCACTTTTAAGCAATGGCAAAAAGGCATTGCCCTTTCTGCAGGTAAATACATTTGGATTGCAGAAAGTGATGACTGGTGCGAACCTACTTTGCTTGAGGAGCTTGTAAACGGAATGGAGCAAAATGAAAATGTTGCTATTGGTTATTGCGGCGCTGTTGTAGTAAATGAAAACGAAATATTGTATACATCTGCCAGTAATAAATTTAAGGAAGTACTCAATGGTATTGCATTTATTAAAAGCCATATGATTGAAAGCAACCTTATTTTCAATGCCAGTATGGCTATTTTTAAAAAGGATTGTTTTAATAAAATATCATCAGAATATACCAGCTATAAATTCTGCGGGGATTGGTTATTCTGGATTATGCTGGCTCAAAAAGGAGATGTGTATATAAGTGGAAAATATCTTAATTATTTTAGAAAGCATAGTGCCGATGTATCCAATAAGTCAATGGCCGATGGCACCTATTTTGAAGAATACACCCGGTTGGCTGAATACTTATTGAGGTCAAACTTGATAGACCGTCCGCAATATCATGTGCTGTTATTTAAAAGGTATCAAAAACTAAAAGTTTTTGAGGGTGATGAAGTATTAAAAAAAAAATTGCTGCTCAGGTATGCCACGTTGATTGGTAAAAAAAACAGGTTCAGGATAAAAGCAGAAGTTATGTTTCACAATGCTTATATAACTGCGTGGCTGGTTACACCTTTTTTCATAAAAAAAATTATAAGAAATTTTATTCTTAAAAAGACAACATAATTGATGAAAGTTGTTCATATTTCCACTTACGACAACGGTGGTGCAGGCAATGCAGCATTGCGGCTTCATCTTGGATTACTTGAGATTGGAGCAGACTCTACTTTTCTTTGTTTAAGGAAAAGTACCACATGTAAAAATGTTGTTGAGTTTACACAAAAGCCCCGTGCTTTAAAGTCAACTTTTGTGCGTACACCATTTAACGCAGTTGGGTTGCCTATTGATAAAGGTAACCGGAATATTAAAAAACTTTCAGCTCTGAGAGGAGTGTATGAAGTGTTTACATTCCCTGACTCCAACGCAGATATTCTTACCCACCCGGCTGTAAAAAACGCAGATATTATTCACCTGCATTGGGTAGCCCGCTACCTGGATTATCCGTCATTTTTTAATAAAAATAAAAAGCCTGTTGTATGGACATTGCATGATATGAATCCTATCCAGGGTGGATTTCATTATTATGGAGATGTAGTACGCAATAAAAAAATTTTTGAGCTGCTTGAAAATAAATTAAAAAAGCAAAAAACTGCGTTAATAAAACACTGTAAAAAATTAACAGTGGTAGCACCATCACAATGGCTCCATCAACTTGCTAAGCAATATGATGGCTTTCAACATGCACATCATTTTCATATTGCTTATGGCATTGATACCAATCTGTTTAAAGATTATGGAAGAGATGCCGCCCGTACTGTGCTTGGATTGCCAAAAGATAAAGTGCTAATATCTTTTGTGTCGGCAGACATACATAACTACCGCAAGGGCTTTGATTTGCTATATAATGCCATTACAAAATGCGGTGAACTTAATGATGTAATTTTTTGTGCGGCAGGCGCAATGCCGGATTCTTCTGCAGAAGGAAATTTTTTTTATCTGGGAAGTATAAAAGATGAACGCCTTATGGCAATATTATACGCCGCTTCAGACGGATATGTATTGCCAAGCCGGGAAGATAATTTACCAAACGTAATGCTTGAGTCTATGAGCTGCGGCACCCCTGTTTTAAGTTTTGCAACCGGGGGAATGACAGACCTGATACAACCTGGCTTTAATGGTGAACTTTCTGCAGACATTTCTTCCAATGCACTGGCAGACAGTCTCAAACTTTTTATAGAAAATATAAAAGAATATAACCGCAGTGATATACGAAGCTTTATAGTTGACAATTATAATTTATCACTGCAGGCAAATAAATATATGGAAGTATACAGCCATGCCCAGAATTGAAAATACATGGAAATTGCCATGAAAGAATTACTTTTTTTATAATAACAATTGATGCATTTACTTACCAGCATTAAAATAAAAATCTTAGGCTTTTTAAAAAAAAAGGGGTATGAGCTTATTAAAATAAGTGAATACAATAAAAGAGCAGATTATTACCGCCAGGTGCTGGTTGAGAGCAGAAAATCAGTAAAAGAAAATAAAATTGACTCCATAGTTTTTTCAAAAGACCGGGCTATGCAATTGCATGCTTTTTTAGAGTCGTATAAGGAAAAGGTACTGCAGCCAGGTACAATGCACATACTGTTTAAAACCACCAGTAAAAGACATGCAGATGCTTATACTCATTTGAGAGGTATGTATGATTCTGAAAAATTTACTTTTATTGAAGAAACGGATTTTAGACATCAGTTATTAGAATTAAATGAATCTTCTGATGCTAAAACGATTGCTGTATTTGTTGATGACATGATATTTCTTCGTGATGTAGAGTATGACAAAATACTTGACATTGATACGTTAACTAATGTTGTATCGCTGGGAAGAGGCCAGGAACTCGACTATAGTGTGGTGCTGCAAAAAAAGCAAACCCTGCCACATTTTATTGAAGATGAAAATGGACTGCAGTATTTTAAATGGAACTATACCCAGGAACACAATGACTGGACGTATCCACTTGGGGTGGGCGGATATTTTTATGGCAGGGATGAATGGCTGTTAATGTTGAGGGGTATTCAATTTAAAGCGCCTAATAGTTTAGAAAATGCTTTACAATATTATAAGCCCTTTTTTATTGAAAGGCATGGCGTATGTTACAAGAGCGTGGCCTGCGCAGGAGTACATGCCAATATAGTGCAGACGGAAAGCATAAACCCAGATTTAGGCACTAATTCAATAGAAGAATTATTAAATAAATGGGAGGAAGGTTATAAAATAAATCTCCAAAAATTTTACAACGTAAATGGTGCTGCTGCTCAATTGCAGGGATATGAATTTATTAAACAGCAAACTGAATTCATAAGTGTTTATACAACATAGTCAGCAATTAGTCTCTATTATTGTAGCAACTTTTAATTCAGCTCCATATGTAATAGAAACGCTGGAAAGTGCGAAAGCACAAACATGGCAAAATATAGAATTAATTGTGTCTGATGATTGCTCAGCTGATAACACGGTGGCCGTGTGCCGGGATTGGATGGATAAAAATGAGAACCGTTTTGTACGGACTGAATTGATTACAGTTCCAAAAAATACAGGTGTATCGGCCAATTGCAACAGGTGCATTGCCGCTTCTAATGCAGGATGGATAAAGATGATAGCAGGAGATGACATACTGTTTCCCAGTTGTATTGACGATAATATGCAGTTTGTTCAAAATAATCCCGACGCAGCCATAATATTTTCGCAGGTAAAATTGTATAAAAATAATTTTTTCCCGGAAAATTTTATAGCACAGGATCCCTTAATATATCCCATGAATATAATGAACCCTGCTTATACCAGTGCAGATCAATATAAGCTGCTTTTATTATCAGACCGTATTACATTTACGCCTTCTTTCTTTTTTAAAAAACAGACTATTGTGGACGCCGGGGGTTATGATGAGGACAATAAACTGGCAGAAGATTATCCCATGTGGTTAAAGCTTACCAGGCAAGGAACCCGATTTCATTATTTTCATAAGCCAACAGTAGGCTACCGGCGTCATGAAAAAGCTGCCAATAATATTGCTGAGAAATTGTTATTTAAGCCGCTTTTTTTAAAAACAGAGCAGCTCAGGAAAAAAATTGTATATCCTTATTTGCCCTGGGATATCGCTTGCGCCAAAAAGTTTGAATACAATGTGTCCCTACTTTTTTATAAAATGGGAATGAATAAATCCAGCCGTATTTATAGGGGCTTATATAAAACCAGCGTAGTTTTACTTAACCCGTTTAAATATTTTATCTATCTAAAAAAGCATTTGCTGAATCTCAAAAAAACAGATTTATTTTATAAAGATTAGTTTTCGTCTTTAGTTATGAAAAATATTAATCCAACACTGCGGCCATCAATCAATCATAATAATCGTCAACCATGGAATTGGCTGGTGTACCAGTGTAATGATAAATTTCTGCATAAATACAGTCCATATTACAAAGGCACGCTGTATGATTTAGGATGCGGAACAAGGCCTTATGAATCCTTTTTTTTAAATTTTGCTCATAAGTATGTTGGAATAGATTGGGGTTCAAGTGTGCATAAATTAAAAGCAGATATTGTAGCTGATTTAAATAAACCGTTACCAGTAGAATCTAATTGTGCGGATACTATTGTTTGTTTATCAGTACTCGAGCATCTTTGTGAGCCTCAATGCCTGATTGATGAAGCATACCGGATGATGAAACCAGGAGCAACAATAATTTTGCAGGTACCCTGGCAATGGTGGATACATGAAGCACCTTATGACTTTTTCCGGTACACTCCATATGGTCTTCGCTACATGCTGGAAAAGGCTGGATTTAGTAATGTAGAAGTGCAGCCAACCTGTGGGTTTTTTTCAATGTGGTTTCTTAAGATGAATTATTTCAGTCTGCGATTTATTAAGGGGCCACGGTTACTAAGGGGAATAATAAAGCTGTGCTTAATGCCTTGCTGGTATTTAGGGCAAGCAACGGCTCCATTGCTCGATAAGCTTGATAAAGATTGGGCAGCCGAAACTGTATCTTATTATGTAATTGCTGACAAAAAATAAAATTCTTCGATTATTTAATGTCACACTGCTCTAAAATTTTTATTTATAAATGATACCTGTAACAAAACCTTTCCTGCCCCCCATAGATGAATACAATGAATATGTAGCTGACATATGGAAGCGAAACTGGCTTACTAATAATGGGCCATTGGTAAATGAGCTCGAATTAAATCTTAAAAATTATCTGGGGCAAAAACATTTACTTTATATCACCAACGGAACTGTAGCGTTGCAAATGGCAATAAAGGCATTTGATTTACAAGATGAAGTTATTACCACTCCATTTAGTTATGTAGCCACTACAAGCAGCCTGGTATGGGAAGGTAATACACCTGTTTTTGTGGATATTGATCCGGATACCTTTAACATTGACCCTTTAAAAATTGAAGCTGCTGTTACAAAAAATACAAAAGCTATTTTAGCCACTCACTGTTTTGGAAATCCCTGTGATGTGGAAGCAATACATAATGTTGTCAAAAAGCATAATCTTAAAATTATTTATGATGCTGCCCATTGCTTTGGTACCACTTACAAGGGCAAATCCATTTTTGAATGGGGCGATATAAGTGTGGTAAGTTTTCATTCAACCAAGTTGTATCATACTATTGAAGGAGGGGCAGTGTTTACTCAAAATGCTGACCTGCTAAAAAAAATGTCTTTCTTTAGAAATTTTGGCCATGACGGATTTGAAAAATTTAACGGCGTAGGCATCAATGGCAAAAATTCAGAATTTCATGCTGCTATGGGCTTATGCAATTTGAAATATATTGATGAGATATTAACAAGCAGAAGAGAGCAATGCTCCTTTTATGATGAATTATTGGTTAATCTTAAAGTAAAAAAGCAAAAAATATTACAAGACACAGGATATAACAATGCGTATTATCCAATAGTTTTTGAAAGTGAAGAAATGTGTCTAAAATCTAAAAAATTGTTAGAAGCTCACGAAATTTTTCCGCGGCGGTATTTTTATCCTTCTCTATCCTCCTTAAACTACGTTGAGTATCAAAAAATGCCAAACAGCGAGCGGATTTCACAATGTATACTTTGTTTGCCGTTGTACTATGGATTAACAGTACAAGAACAAAAGCTAATAGCAAGACTGCTATTAAGAACTCAAAATAATTAACATGTTGATTGCCGGAGCGTCTGGACATGCAAAAGAGATTCTGGACATTATAGAAAAATGCGGCAATAAGGATAATACAGTTTTTTTTGACGATGTTTCAGAAGCTTTGCCTGAACAATTTTATAATCATAAGATTATCCGCACACTCCAGGAAGCTGAGCAGGAATTTAAATCAGACAACCGTTTTATTCTTGGGTTAGGCGGTGTGTACGGGCGATGGAAAATATATAAAAAATTAACAGGTTGCGGAGGGGTTGTATCATCAATTGTATCTCCATTTGCTCTAATTGCAAATCATGAAATATACTTTGCCGATGGAATTAATATTATGCATTTTAGTATGGTAAGCAGTGGAGTGAGCATACAAAAAGGTACATTAATTAATGCCTTCGCATCAATACACCACGGAGTTAGTATTGGCGAATTTTGCGAAATTTCACCCCGGGCTGCATTGCTGGGCGAATGTAATATTGGAAATTTTTCTGCAATCGGCTCTGGAGCAACTGTACTTCCAGGCATATATATAGGCAACAATGTAACTATTGGCGCCGGCACTGTTGTTACCAAACACATAGCTGATAATTCAGTGGTTGTAGGAGTTCCTGGAAAAATTATTAAAACAAATCTGCCCCTGCAATTAAATTAAATGATACTGCATTTATTAGATGATCCTAAGTTTGTAAATGGCGCATATGACCTTTTCGAAGAATATTATACAGGCTTGAATCATTTTTTTGTACAGATAGAAAGGGGTCAGAAGAAAAAAAGTACAAAAGAAAGATTTTTTTTTAAAGCATTTACCACCAGAGCAGACAGGGATTTTATAAAACAATATGCTGTGGAAAATAAAATACAGCATATAATGGTGCATAATCTTTCCCCTGCCAAAGCAGCACTGGTAAATGACCTCAACAGATATCTGCATGCAAAAACTTACTGGATATTTTATGGCAGCGATTTATACGGCTATTTAAGTGCAAGAGGAAAATACAATTTGCATGATGAAGTTTCCGGAAGCTATCAATTTAATATTGCCTCTTTAAAATATTGGTGTCTCTTCTTGCTGGCTTTTAGAACCCCGCCATGGAAAGCCTTCCGGAAATTTATTCAGCATCTCAATTTTTTTTGTTTTTGGAATGAATACGATTTTGCGTTGTTGAAAAAACATTTAACAACTACTGCTGAGTTCAAATTTTTTTTATACTACCACCTCATAGCCCGCAGTGACCTGCTCCTGCAGCCTCAAAAAGAAAATGGTCTTATTCTTGTAAATCATTCTGCTTCCTTTAATGGAAATCATTTTACAGTTTTAAAAAAATTAAAATCATTTGAAAACTTTGATGTGCTAAAAAAAATTATTGTGCCATTAAGCTATGGAAGCGGTGTGGTAAAGGAAAATTTGCTTAGTAAAGGCGCTGAAATGTTTGGAAATAAGTTTACCCCCGTCATTAATTTTATTCCGATGGATCAATACTATACTTTACTCAAAAGTATTCCGGTTGCCATTTTCGGCCATAAAAGACAGGAAGGTGCAGGAAATGTTTTTTATCTCCTTAGTACCGGGGCAAAGGTTTTTTTAAGAAATGAAAATAATATGATTAATTGGTTAAAGGATAAAGGCTTTTCTGTTTTCAGTTTTGAAGATGATTTAAATTCGCATGCTGACCTTAACGAACTTTCGGATGCTGATAAATTAAGAAACCAGCGTGTATACACACAAGTTTTTTCCAGAAATGGAGAAATAAAAAATATGGAAAACTTGATAGCTTAGTTTTTTAATATTAATTACTTTCCCGTCATGCCATTTTTAAAAAACTTTAGTGTTGGTTAATCCGTCAAATTATTTTAAACACGAAACCTCCATTATTGATGAAGGTGCAAGCATTGGCCAAAACACCAAAATTTGGCATTGGACCCATATAAGTGCTGGTGCTGTAATAGGTTCTAATTGTACAATCGGCCAAAACGTTTTTATAGCAAATAATGTAGCAATTGGAAACCAGGTAAAAATTCAGAATAATGTATCCGTATATGACAACGTAATGCTTGAAGATGAAGTGTTTTGCGGCCCAGGTATGGTATTTACCAATGTATATAATCCACGTGCTGCAATCGATCGTAAAAATGAATATCAATCTACCGTAATAAAAAAAGGAGCAACACTTGGTGCAAACTGCACCATAGTATGCGGCATTACCATTGGTATATATGCATTCATTGCAGCAGGAGCTGTAGTTAATAAAAATGTACCCGACTTTGCATTAATGATGGGAGTGCCTGCCCGGCAAAAGGGATGGATAACGAGGTTTGGTGAGAAAATGGATTTACCGCTAACTGGTACAGGTAAATATAATTGTCCTCATACTGGAGATCAATATGTATTGAGTGCAAGCGGAATAATTTTTTCTATGGGCCTCGACAAGTAATAACAGCACTAATTCTGCATTTAAATGATCATTACAATTGTAGCAGGCGCAAGGCCTAATTTTATGAAAATTGCACCCCTTATCCATGAAATAAATAATGTGCAGGCTGTTACAAAAAAAATTGATTACCGGCTGGTGCATACCGGCCAGCATTATGATAATAAAATGAGCGGGACTTTTTTTACCGAACTTAATATTCCGGAACCTCACATTAATTTAGAATCTGGCGGAGGCACACAGGCCGAGCAAACGGCTGCTATCATGGTTGCCTTTGAAAAAGATTTAATCAGTCATCCTGCTGATCTGGTAATTGTGGTGGGAGATGTTACCAGTACCATGGCATGCAGCATTGTAGCTAAAAAAATGAACACAAAAGTAGCTCATATAGAAGCAGGCATACGTTCCTTCGAT
>JAYWIB010000282.1:0-3281 GCA_043789265.1 Chitinophagaceae bacterium | reverse complement strand
ATTTTAGTGGCGGCTGTTTTTTCCTGTGCATTTCTTTCCTGCATTACCAGCGGCATCCATTCCATTAATTCGCTTGTAGTTTCGCTAAACAGCATGCCGGCAAACAGCGGATGTTGTATAAGTGCCTGATACCGCTTTTTTAAAAAGGTGGTATTTTTTTCGCCCCATACAAAACTGATGTGTGAGATATTATTGATAAAAGTTTCCGGCTTATCTACATATTTTTTATCCACGAGATAAGCCCAGAAAGATTTTGAAAGCTCAAATGCACCAGCAATGTTAATGGCTTTGGAAATATCAATGCTGCCATCGGCATTTTCTGGCGTGTAATTCAATTCGCAAAATGCCGAATGTCCTGTGCCTGCATTGTTCCATGCCTCTGAGCTTTCTGCTGCCACTTCTCCCAACCGTTCATAAATAGTAATCGTACAATCAGGGTTTAGTTCTTTTAATAAAATGCCCAGCGTGGCGCTCATGATACCTGCACCTGCAAGCGTAATGTGTTTATGCTTATGTTGGTAACTGTTATCTTGCATGCAAACAAATTTATAAGATAGATCGTTACAGACGCTTTTTATACTGTTATCTTTTTCCTGTACACGTATACAGGGTTGTGTTTACAGGAATTAAAAAAATTAAAATACTTTCTGATTGTAATTGGTATCTTTATTTCGAAAGTGTATTTGTTTGAGCAGCAATAATTTCTGGCTGCAGATCCCCGCTTCTGAAAATGCCTCCTCCATTTCCACCGTTTTCTTTAAACCTTAAATATGATATCCAACAATCTTTCCAAAGCTGCATTATTAATGCTGCTTCTTGTGGCTACCTGCATCATTAGCTGGGAGCTTTACCTAAGGAGTAAATCTTTTGATACTTCTTATTATGATGACCCTGCTTTATGGTCGCACACCCGAAGTATGGTATACGAGCCTGCCGATAAAGCCACCGTTTTTATCGGCTCTTCCCGGATAAAATTTGATTTAGACATTGCCACCTGGGAAAAAATTACCGGCGACCATGCCATACAGCTTGCCTGCGTGGGAAGCACGCCTGTACCCGTTTTGCTGGATTTGGCTGCGGATGAAAAATTTAAAGGCAAGCTGATAGTGGATGTTACAGAAGGATTATTTTTTTCCCTGGCGGGTACTGACAAACGACCCGTGGAAAATTTAAAATATTATAAAGAACAAACACCGGCACAAAAAATAAGTTTTCATTTAAATCATGCCTTGGAATCGCAGTTTGTTTTTCTGGACAAAGAATGGAATTCGATGGGTGCAAAGCTTGAACAGCTTCCCTTGAAAGACAGGGAAGGGGTACGTAATTTTAAAGGGTTTCCTGCTGATTTTGGAAGAGTAAAATTTAACAGGCAGGAATTTATGACGGACAAATTAGCAGCCGATACGAGCCTGCAAAATATTGTAAAAAATATATGGTCTATGTTCGGCAGGGCCATGAAGACAACGCCGCCTGAAGGCAACACATTGGATTCAATTTTTTCTGTAGTAAAAACTGCTGTTGATAAAATAACTGCAAGGGGCGGCAAAGTAATTTTTGTACGTACGCCATCCAGCGGCGAATTTCTTGAGGCAGAAAAACATGGTTTTCCCCGGGGAAAATACTGGAATCAGTTGTTGCTGAAAACAGGCAGCGCCGGCATACATTACGAAGATTACCCGGTGATGGCGGGTTTTATTTGTCCTGAATCATCGCACCTGAGCCTAAGCCAGGCTACAATTTTTACCAAAGAGTTCATCCGGATTTTGCAGCAGGAAAAGGGATGGAAATTTACCGGCCTTCAATCACCTGCATTGTAAATTATTAACCGCTTAATTCCCTTATCATGGTTTTCAACTCCTATACTTTCATTGCGTTTTTTATTGCTATACTTATCCTGCACAATCTGCCGCTGAACTGGAAAACAAAAAAAATAAACCTGCTGCTGGCAAGCTATATTTTTTATGCAGCATGGAACCCGCCATTTATTCTACTGCTGTGGTTATCTACAGTAGTTGATTTTTTTGTGGGCCGTGCGCTGTACACACAGCAAAATGTTGTAAAAAAGCGGCTCCTCCTTATCGTTAGTTTAATTGGCAACCTCGGCATGCTGTGCTTTTTTAAGTATGGTGGTTTTTTGCTTGAAAATTTTACCTCACTGGTGAATTTACTGGGTGCTGATTTTCATCCTGCAAAACCAACTATTATTTTACCTGCGGGTATTTCCTTCTATACATTTACCACGCTGTGCTACACCATTGATATGTACCACAAAAAAAGTGAACCGGTAAAAAACCTGCTTGATTTTTCGCTGTTTGTTACTTTCTTTCCGCACCTGGTGGCAGGGCCCATTGTTCGTCCGCCGCAGTTGGTACCACAGTTTGAAACAGAACACAAGGCCGGCAAAAAACAATTACTCGATGGATTGTTGTTGCTGTCTCTCGGCCTTTTTATGAAAGTGGTACTGGCAGACAGCCTGCTTTCAGCACCTGCCAACGATATGTTTGGGTCTGATAAAACGGTGGCTGCGCTGGATGCCTGGACGGGTGTGCTTGCCTTTAGCGGACAAATATTTTTTGATTTTGCCGGCTACTCCACCTGCGCAATTGGTGTGGCCATGTGCCTGGGTTTTGTGCTGCCGCAAAATTTTAATTATCCCTATGCAGCCATTGGCTTCAGTGATTTTTGGAGAAGGTGGCACATCACTTTATCTGCCTGGCTGCGGGATTATTTATATATACCCTTGGGTGGCAATAAAAATGGAAAAATAAAAACTTACATCAACCTGATGCTTACCATGCTGATTGGCGGGCTGTGGCATGGCGCCAACTGGACCTTTGTGGTATGGGGCGGCCTGCATGGTTTTTATCTGTGGGTAGAAAAATTTATTGACGACAAAACGGGGAAAATTAAAGCACTTACTTCTTCTGCCAATAAAACCATCACCGGTTTTATCTATGCACTCTTTACTTTTTTTCTTGTAAATATTACCTGGGTATTTTTTAGAGCCAACAGTTTTACCAAAGCGGCTGATATTTTTAAGTCGATGTTTGGTATGCACAAAGGCGAACCTTTGCTAACAACCCTGCATATAGTAACTACAGCCATTATTATTTTTTTTATGCTTATCATTCAATGGCTAATGCGAAGCACTAAAGTATTAGATGTAGCTTATAAAATGCCGTGGTGGCTGCTGGGCATTGTATGGTCGGTACTTTTATTGCTGCTGATATGGAGCCAGGAAAGCAGCAGCTCGTTTATTTATTTTCAGTTTTAGTAAAAAA
>JAYWIB010000281.1:0-3287 GCA_043789265.1 Chitinophagaceae bacterium | reverse complement strand
GAAGGATTGGTTTTTCTAGTACTATCTATGATTGTATACGGAATGGCTTTTGACTTTTTTAATATCTCGGGTTCGTTGTTTGTAGAAAAAGAGGCAGACAAAAGCATACGTGCCAGCGCACAGGGATTATTTATGCTGATGACAAACGGGTTGGGCGCCATCATGGGTGGATGGGCCGCAGGCAAAGTAGTGGATCATTTTACAGTTAATATTTCAGGTGCCTGCTCGGGCGTAAAAGACTGGCCTTCCATCTGGTTTACATTTGCCGGTTATGCACTTATCCTCGCCATTATATTTCCGCTGGTATTTAAATATAAACACGATCCCAAAATAGTTGATGATGTCAGGCATTAAAAAAATACTGCATTCCTTTCCTGCTGTGTTTAAATGTACCAACACCTCATAAGGTTTTCTTAGTTTGATTTAATTCATTTATAAAATGATACAACTCTACAGTAAAATGACAGTTTCATGACATAGAAATTAGTTTACCACAAATACCAAAACTACTTTTGCTGTAAAATATTTCTAAAAAAATAATGCCTGAAAGCAGCAGGGATATCAGCCACTTTTTTATTGCCGGCATCAACTATAAAAAAACGGATGCCGCCATTCGTGGGCAATTTGCCATCAGCAATGAGCAATATGAAAAACTGCTGAGTGCTGCACCGGCATTGGGTATAAAAGAACTGTTTGTAATTTCCACCTGCAACCGTACCGAAATATATGGCTTTGCAGAAAGTGCCTCATCGCTGATAGCATTGCTCTGCACACAAACAAAAAGCCCTGCCACAGTTTTTGAATCCATTGCTTACATAAAAAAAGGCAACCAGGCCATCCTTCAGTTGTTTGAAGTGGCCGCCGGCCTGGATTCTCAAATACTTGGTGACTATGAAATTTTAGGACAAATAAAACAGGCGGTAAAATTTTCTAAAGAAAGAAATTTTATTGGCACCTGCCTGGAGCGGCTGGTAAATGCCGTGCTGCAATGTTCCAAGGAAATAAAAACAAATACAGGATTAAGCGGTGGTACAGTATCCGTATCTTTTGCAGCAATACAATTTATAAAAGAGCATGTAAAAAATATTTCCGACAAAAAAATTCTATTGCTAGGTACCGGAAAAATTGGCCGCAATACCTGTAAAAACTTAGTGGATTATTTGCGTACAAAAAATATTACATTAATTAACAGAACATCATCAAAAGCTGCCGCATTGGCTGCTGAGCTTGGGTTGCAGTCGGCACACAGCAGTCAACTGGCAGCACAGGTGGCAGCCGCGGATATTATTTTAGTGGCTACCAATGCAGAAGAGCCCGTATTGCTGTGCAAACATTTGCAGCACCATGGCCGCAAACTCGTTATTGATTTATCCATTCCGTACAATGTGGAAACGGCTGCGGCTGCTATTGATGATATTACTTTGGTAAATGTGGATGATCTTTCTAAAATTAAAGATGCTACTTTAGAAAGCCGCCGTGCAGAAGTACCTAAAGCAAATGTTATCATCAGCAATCACATGGGCGAATTTTTTGAATGGCAACAGATGCGTAAAAATGCGCCACTGCTTAAAGCCGTAAAAAACAAACTGCAGGCCATGCACAATTGCGAAATGTATACCTCTTACAGCAGCAGGGTAAATGCACCTGCCAGCTCGCCTGTAGCCATACAAAAAGTAATAAACGGAATGGCTGTAAAAATGCGTACCGAAAATAAACCGGGCTGTAATTACATTGCGGCCATCAACGAATTTATAGCCACGGGTACAAATTAACGGGATGCAAAAAGTAATACGTATCGGTACAAGAGAAAGCCAGTTGGCAGTATGGCAGGCAACACAAGTTCAGCAACTGCTTAAGCAATTTAATTTTTCTTCAGAATTAGTTTACATCAAAAGCCAAGGCGATATAGACTTACAAACACCGCTCTACGAAATGGGCGTGCAGGGAATATTTACAAAAAGCCTTGACATTGCTTTGCTGAATAATAAAATTGACATTGCCGTTCACTCCATGAAAGATGTGCCAACACAGATGGCAAAAGGAATTGTACAGGCGGCGGTGTTAAAAAGAGCTTCTTATAAAGATTTATTGGTTTATAAGAATAAAGAAATTGTTGAGAGCTGGAAAATAAATGAAGCTGTCTTTAACGCCCCTTTAGGGGATGGGGGAATCATTGCTACGAGCAGCACCAGGAGAAAAGCACAATGGCTGAACCGTTATCCAAATCATACAATTGAAAATCTTAGAGGCAATGTAAATACAAGATTGCGAAAAGTGGAGGAGAGCAACTGGAACGGAGCCATTTTTGCTGCGGCGGGTTTGGAAAGAATTGGTCTTCGTCCTGCAAACAGCATTGAATTAGATTGGATGCTGCCAGCGCCTGCACAAGGTGCCATCATGGTGGTGTGCAGGGAGGAAGATGATTTTTGCTTATATGCCTGTAAAAATTTTAACGATGAAGGCACTGCATTGTGTACAAAAATTGAACGGGATTTTTTAAGAAAATTATTGGGAGGATGCTCAACACCGATAAGTGCATTGGCAGAAATAAAAAATGATGAAGTGCTATTTAAAGGAAATATTTTATCTGTTGATGGAAAAGAAAAAGTGGAGGTAGAAATGAATTGCCCGGGCTTTATAACCCGGGCAATTCAAGCCGGGGATATAGGAATAAATGCTGCCATAAATATTTTACAAAGAGGCGGGCAAAAAATTATTGAAGGTATTCATGCAGCAAAATAAAATTCCCATATTATGTACAAGGCCATTGCCTTCATCATTGATTAATGAAGCTGCTGCTGCGGGCATTGCGATAGATGAATTGTCTTTTATAGAAACAGAAAGTATTTTGTCTGTAGAAGTGCAGCAGGAAATAGAGTTGGCCGCAACAGAAATAGCCACGGTTGTTTTTACAAGTATGAATGCAGTAGATGCTGTCACCATTTTTTTAGACGGGCATCAGCCGGAGTGGATGATTTATTCTATTGGCACTGCTACGGGAAGACTGGTAAAAGAATATTTTGGTGAAGAGCGCATTGCAGGCACTGCAAATGATGCATCTGCATTGGCGGAGTTAATAGCAGAAGAGAGGGTTACAGACGAGGTGATTTTCTTTTGTGGCGATCAGCGCAGGGATGAACTGCCGGATATTTTGAAACAGCATAATATTGAAGTGAATGAAATTGTGGTGTATCAAACAATAGAAGTGCCAAGGAAGATTGAGAAATTCTATCACGGCATTTTGTTTTTCAGCCCGAGTGCGGTGCGTAGTTTTTTTAAGACAAATA
>JAYWIB010000280.1:0-3289 GCA_043789265.1 Chitinophagaceae bacterium | reverse complement strand
GTTGCTAAAGCAGCTTGGTGATGCCATCAAAGCATTTCAGAATGATCTGAAATTTTTAAACATTGACAACAGGGTAACAGGTATGACGTTTTCAGAATTTGGCCGACGCATAAAATCAAACAGCAGCAATGGTTCCGATCATGGATCGGCAGCGCCGCTTTTTGTGTTTGGCAACCTGGTGCAGCCGGGTATTTTGGGCGACAGCCCTTCCATCCCTGTATCACTAACAGACGATGACAACATTCCCATGCAGATAGATTTTCGCTCTGTTTACTCATCGCTGCTGCAGGACTGGATGTGTGTGCCTCCGCAGGATTTGAACGGCCTGCTGTATAGAAATTACCAGGCGCTGCCGCTTATGCAGCAGCAGGCCTGTAAGCAATGTGATGTAAACAGTAACCGCCCTGCAGCGGCGCATGGTACCAGCCTTGTCAGCATTTATCCAAATGTGTTTACTTCATCGGCCAGCATTACATACCAGTCTGCAGGCATGCATACACTGGTACAGGTAATGGACAATACCGGCAAGGTGATAAAAACGCTGGTAGATAAAAAAATGGCTGAAGGCAGTTATACCGTTCCATTTAAAAATGAAAATTATGTGGCCGGTACTTATTATGTGCGGCTGCAAAATATGCATACAGCGCAGGTAAAAATGTTCACTATTGTAAAGGATTAAAAACGATTGTTGTTAGTTAAATCAAATGATATGTTTACTGCAATAAAAAAATATATAGTGCTGTGTGGCTGCATGTTTAGTGTAGCAGCAAAGGCGCAGTTTAGCCTTACCAGCAGTGCATTTGCGGCTGGTGGTAATATACCGGAAAAATATACTGCCTTTAAAGGATTGAATGTAAATCCGCCATTGGCCTGGATTAATAAACCGGCGGGCACTAAAAGTTTTTTGCTGGTGATGTACGACAGAACCTTTTGCTATGGCCGGCCCGACAGCATGTGCAGAAGTCATTGGGTGGTTAAAGATATTGCCGCCACCTTGTCCTCACTGCAGGAAGGAACTTCCTCCACAGCACCCGTACCTGCAGGTGCATTGCTTGGTAAAAGCGACAATGCCATACATGGTATAAAAGAATACACCGGACCGTTTCCGGACAGCACCACCATTCATTTATACGAGTTTAAACTGTATGCACTCAGTGTAACTTCACTCAATTGTGTGGAACCATTTTACAATTATTGTTTGCAGCGGGCCCTTGCCGGAAACGTACTGGCTACGGCTTCTGTAATGGGTTATTACCTGCCCCGTGCCTTTGGGCCTTTGCCTGTGCAGTTTGTACAGGTTGCTGCCGCATGTACCAATGGAGCGGTACAATGTAAATGGTCTACCGCCAGCGAAAGTGCCAACGCAAAGGATTTTGAAATACAAAAATCTCTGGATGGAAACAGGTTTTATGCCATAGGTGTGGTGCCATGCAAATCGAATACAAGCACACTGCAGGAATATATTTTTACTGACAGCTCAGTCACTGTAAATGCTTTTTACCGCATCCGCCAGTCAGACAGAGATGGAAAATTTATGTACAGCACAGTGGCTGCTGCACAATGCAGCAGCGCCGCCAAAGCATTACTAACAGTAACGCCTAACCCGGCAACAGAAAAGTTTGTCATTCGTTTTTCTAATCCCGGAAATAAACAATTGCAACTGGCTGTATATGATGTATCCGGCAAGCAGGTGGCCATCTACAATTCAATGCAGGCAAGCGGTGTTATCATTATGCTGGAAAATGCAGCTCCGGGCATGTATTTGCTGAAAGCAAATTTTGGAAACGAAGGCACATACATTACAGAAACACTGATAAAAATCCGGTAGCCAGCCTTTGAAACCCCATTTGGTGAGATTGCTGAAGGAATGGTTACCCAACAGGGCGCTGGTTAATTGCCGGCGCCTTTTATTTTTCTCCCATACTTTTGCAAAAAAATTTTATACCATCTGCGTGGAAATTTCAGATGGTATGATGCCGGAAAAAAACAATTAACTGTGCAGCAGTACAGCCGGTATGCACCCGTTGTGAACGATATTGTATGAGAAAGTTAAGCATGGATGAACTGAACCGTAAGTCGGTGGAAGAGTTTAAGCAATCTGCAAAAATTCCGGTAATAGCGGTGCTGGAAAATATCCGCAGCGCTTACAATGTAGGCAGTGTGTTCCGCACTGCCGATGCGTTTTTGCTGGAAGCCATTTACATCTGCGGATATACCTGCATACCGCCGCACAAAGAAATAAAAAAGACTGCCCTGGGTGCAGAAGAAACGGTGGCATGGAAACATTTTTCCACCGCAGCGGAAGCCATTGCTGATTTAAGGCAATTGAATTATAAAGTGTATGCAGTGGAACAGGCAGCAGAAAGTATTTTGCTGAATGCACTGAACTATACAGCCGGAGAAAAAATTGCGCTTGTATTCGGCAATGAAGTAACAGGTGTGGAAGAGGCCACCATACTGCAATGCGAAGGATGCATAGAAATACCGCAGGCGGGCATGAAGCATTCACTGAACATTGCAACCGCAGCAGGTGTGGTGCTTTGGGAGCTGGTGAGAACGATGCTGCCGGCACAGGTAAATCAGCCATAATTGTTCACTACATTTGCAGCATGTTTTCAGTAAAAAAATATTTAAGCCTCATAAAATTTTCGCATACCATTTTCGCCATGCCCTTTGCATTGATTGGTTTTTTTTTGGGTGTGATGGCATTGCACAACTGGAGTGCCGGCAGTTTATTTCCTTATAATTTTTATGTGTTAAAATTTTTCCTTGTTATCATTTGCATGGTAACAGCCCGTTCCGCAGCAATGGCATTCAACCGCTACCTCGATCGTAATTTTGATGCACTCAATCCACGTACCGCAATCAGGGAAATTCCGGCAGGTATTGTTTCTAAAGAAAGTGCATTGCGTTTTGTAATTGTAAACTGTTTGCTGTTTATCATTGCCACCTTTTTTATCAACCGCCTTTGTTTTTTCTTATCACCGGTTGCATTGTTTGTCATTTTATTTTACAGCTATACCAAACGCTTTACTGCCTTGTGCCATTTGGTACTGGGTGTGGGCTTAAGCCTTGCACCCATTGGGGCGTACCTCGCCGTTGCCGGCAGGTTTGATGTGCTGCCGGTATTGTTTTCATTAACGGTATTGTTTTGGGTAAGCGGCTTTGATATTATTTATGCACTGCAGGATGAGGCTTTTGATAAATCGCACCAGTTGCATTCTATACCGGCGGCAGTGGGAAAAGAAAAGGCCCTGCGTATATCCGAATGGCTGCACCTGCTGTGCGC
>JAYWIB010000279.1:0-3308 GCA_043789265.1 Chitinophagaceae bacterium | reverse complement strand
AAGAACTGAATGCCGCTGATTTGTATAAAGAGAAGGGAGAATATACATACAGCAATGGTTTTAATTCAAAAGCGATTGTTGCATTGCTTGTTGGTATTATTCCAAACCTGCCGGGGTTTTTATTGCAGATAAAAGTTATCAGTGCAATAGCATTTCCTGAATGGGTGAATCATTTGTATAATTATGCCTGGTTTGTGGGATTTGCGGTGAGTGGGGTTCTTTATTTTTTACTCATGAAAAAAAGTACACAATGAAAGCCCAGATAATTCAGGACAGAATCTATGAAGTACGGGGAGAAAAGATCATGCTTGATTTTGACCTTGCTCAATTGTACGGAGTGGAAACAAGAATTTTCAATCAATCGGTTAAAAGAAACCTTACAAGCTTTCCAAAGGATTTTATGTTTAAGCTTAATGCGAAGGAGTGGAAAGAGATTTTAAGCTCCCAGGTTGTTTTGATGGAAAATCAGGATAAGGGGAACTCATCACAATTTGTGATGAGTTCAATTAAACATAGGGGTTCTGCATATAGACCTTATGCTTTTACTGAACATGGGGTAACCATGCTGGCAAGTATTTTAAAAAGCCCAAAAGCCAGAAAGATGAATATTGCAATTGTAAGGGCTTTTATTGCATTATAGAAATTTGTAAGTAAGAATGATGCTGTTTTAGGGCTTGTAAAGGAATTAAAAGAAAGGATTGATGAACATGATGTTCAGTTGAACAGTATTTATGATGCCATCGAAAATATGCTTGACGAAAAGGAAGAAGAGAAAGTGAAGAAGCTAAGTTGGGAAGAAAGGGAGCGGATTGGGTTTAAAAAATGTATTTTATCCATCATCACAAATTGTGATGATGGAATTCAAAAAGTAACTTGAGGTTTCAATTTGAAACCTCAAGATTGAATCAAATAAATTAATTAATTGCCATGAGTGTCCTCATCAAAAACGGCCGCATCATCACCGCCGATTCCGATTTCACCGGTGGTATATTTATTGAAGGTGAAACCATTTCCACCATCGGCAAAAACTTAAATGTAAAAGCGGATACAGTTATTGATGCCGCAGGCAAACTTGTGATGCCCGGCGGCATCGACCCACATGTGCATTTAGATATGCCTTTCATGGGCACGTTCAGCAGCGACACTTATGAAACAGGCACAAGAGCAGCTTTATATGGCGGCACCACGATGGTGATTGATTTTATTTTGCAGACACAGGGCAAATCTTTGCAAAGCGCATTGAATGACTGGAAAAGCAGAAGCGATAATAATTGTGTGGGTGATTACAGCTTTCACATGGCGGTTACTGATTTCAATGACGAAACAAAAAAGGAGATAAAAACTTTTATAGAAGAACACGGCATTACTTCTTTCAAAACTTTCATGGCGTATAAAGGTGCGCTGATGATTGACGACCGCCAGATGATTGGCCTGATGGAAGAAGTGAGAAAATGCGGAGGCTTAATTAATGTGCATGCCACTAATGGCGACATGATTGATTACCTTGTTCAGAAACACCGCAGCGAAGGAAAACTGTCTCCATTGTATCATTATCTCTCTCAACCTGAAGTAACTGAAGCAGAAGCATCCGAACGTTTTGTTGACATGAGCAATTTCACCGGCTGCCCGGGATATATTGTACACCTCACCTGCGAAGGTGCATTGAATGCAGTACGCAATGCCACCAGAAGAAATCAAAATGTTTTTGTTGAAACCTGCATTCAATATTTGACTATTGATGCATCACTGTATGAAAGGGAAGACGGCGCCAAATGGGTGATGAGCCCGCCATTGAGGGAGAAGAAAGACCAGGCAACATTGTGGGCTGGCATCAACCAGGGTATGGTGCAGGTGGTGGCAACAGACCATTGTCCTTTCATGTGGGAACAAAAACTGATGGGCAAGGATGATTTCAGCAAGATACCAAACGGGCATCCTGCCATTGAAAACAGGATGGAATTATTATTCAGCGAAGGCGTAAGCAAAGGAAAAATTACTTTGAACAAATTTGTTGAAGTGGCATCCACCAATGCGGCAAAAATTTTCGGCATGTTCCCCCGCAAGGGAACGATTGCCGTTGGCAGCGATGCAGACATCGTCATCATTGACCCCAATGAAAAACATACCATCTCTGCCAAAACACATCACATGAATGTTGACTACAGCGGTTACGAAGGATGGGAACTGACAGGAAAAGTGAAAACAGTTTTATTAAGGGGACAGGTTGCAGTTAATAATAACGAATGTAAATTGTCAAAAGGTTATGGTAAATTTATCAGGAGAAAAAAAGTAAGTAGCATTATTTAGTTATATGAACAACAATAGTGAAAATATAACACAAGAGATAAAAAAAGCAGTTCATCAATTGGTACCTGATGCAAAAATTTCTTTGTTTGGAAGCCGGGCTGGTGAAAATTATACAGACGAAAGTGATTGGGATATTTTGATAATTTCGGATGCGAAAATTGAAATGGAACAAAAAAGCAAAATTAGAAATGCTTTATACAACATTACCCTTCAAAGAGGGACTTATTTCGATCTGGTCATATCTCATAAAAACGAATGGAACCATACGGGAAAGTATTATTCGCTTCAGCAAACTATCGGCAATAATTTTAAGCTTTTATGAACAATAAGGAAGACTCTATAAAAAATAAAATGGGAAAGGCTATTGCTCTGATGAACGAAGTAGATACGTTAATGCAAAACGCTTTTTACACTACTGCAGTCAGCAGGCTTTATTACAGTTGTTTTCATGTTACAAAGGCATTGTTGCTTACCAAAGATTTAATTCCAAAAACACATAGGGGAGTAGATGTATTGTTACATGAACATTTTGTAAAAGTGGGAGAATTTGATCTGGAACAGGCAAGTTTTTTTGGCATGTTAATGCAAGAAAGAATAGACGATGATTATAGTGATTATATGGTTGTAAAAATTGATGAAATTATTTCTTATATAAAGCCTGCAAAATTATACCTGGAATAGGTTGTAGCATTAATCAATTCAAGAAACCCAACACTTTAAGTCACAATCTTCCATCCACTTTTATCTATGCCACGTAAAATAAAATCAGGCCTCATCCAGGTGTCGCTTCCAATGACTGAAGGTGAAGGCACCATTCCAGAAATAATGGAAGCAATGGTACAAAAACATATTCCTTTCATTGAAGAAGCTGGCAGACAAGGCGTGCAAATACTTTGCTTCCAGGAAATTTTCAACACACCATACTTCTGCCCCGGCCAGGATGCAAAATGGTATGCCAGTGCAGAAACTGTTCCCGGCCCCACAACCGAACGCATGCAGGA
>JAYWIB010000278.1:0-3313 GCA_043789265.1 Chitinophagaceae bacterium | reverse complement strand
GACAGGGGAGGTTGTTTTGAGGGGATATTAGGTAATTTGCATTGTCTTACTATATTTACAAAAAAACGACTATGCTGGTAGACCTTTCAAAAGGGTTTAATCTTCGAGTAGAGGGTGAAATTGGCAAATTCAACACTTTGCCAATTGAACATCTTGTACGTTTGGCAGAAAACTTGCAAAAATTGCTTCAGGATATTGCTAAGTATCAACTCGAAGTTGATGGTGCCATTGATACAAGTAATTTTAAAGTAGAGCTTGCAGGATTTAAAATAGGCAGTGCCATTCCTGAGTTTGTTTTTACCCCTCGAATAAAAACTGTAACAAGTGGCGACATATTTGAACAGAGAAAATTCGTTAACAATAAGTTTGAATCATACCTTAAAATTGCTAATAACGGCGACTATAGTGAAATCAAAAAACTAATTCCTCAGGCAGCAACAAGAAATATAATAGTAGAGGATTTTTATAATTTCACGACAACTTTTGGCAATTCACCAGTAAGTGTAGTTGAAATAAAAAGAGGGAAAATTGTTCCACTTTATAAAATCAATAAGTTCAAATCGGAGGTTAAGGAAAAACTAATCACTAAAATTTCAGAAACAAATTTAATCAAGGAGGAATATGAGGCTGTTGCTAAGGTCAAAGTTGTTAGAACGGGAAATGAAATTAAGCGTACTACAAAAGATATTTTTGATACAAAACATGGAGAACCGGGATATGCAATCGAAACTATTATGCATGGCAAGCGGTCATATATTTTGGCTTTCCCTCTCAGATGTAAATTAGAAAAAGAAGAAGGCTATTTTGTAATTCAATCTGAAATGCTGGATATTGTTGGTACTGGAAAAACTATAGATGAAGCAAAATTGAATTTTTCAGAAGAATTTGATTTTGTGTATAATCGATACAAGAAGCTGGCAAATGACAAATTAGGTGACAGGCTAAATCGGATAAAAACAATGTTAAATGCTTTAGTTCTAAAAACAGAAGAATAATGCCAGTACTTGATGCAAAAAAAACCTATCAAAACCTAATTAGCAAAGGATTTAAAGCTGCTTCTGGAGATCACAAATTTCTTGAGTACCACTACAATGGGAAAGTCATTTTTCATACAAAAATAAGTCATGGTGAAAAAGAGCTTCAGGATTTTCACATTGGAATGATGAAAAGGCAATGCAAGCTTGGGAAAAGCGAATTTATTGATTTAGCTAATTGCCCATTATCAGCAAGTGAATATTTTGAGATTTTAAAAAAGAATGGCATAATAACTCAAAATGATTTGGAAGCTGCTCAAACTTCTTTAAGCCCAAGGCCAAAAGCTAAAAAGAAGAAATAATTTTTAGTACCTCTCTCCCTAAAAAATGAACAATGCATTAGTAATGTGATTTGAAATGGCACAATCCTCCATCTAATAGACCGAAATGACCTGGAACCCAACAACAGGTTGCAACAAAATATCCGCAGGTTGTAAATGCTGCTATGCGGACGTAATGACCCGCCGCTTGCAGGCAATGGGAATTGATAAATACAAAGACGGCTTTAAAATAAGAACACATGAAGATGCCTTGCTCACACCTTATGGCTTGAAATCTCCCAAGATTGTTTTTGTGAACTCCATGAGCGACCTTTTTCATAAAGATGTTTCGTTGGAATTTGTAAAGAAGGTATTTCACACCATGAACAACTGCCCACAGCACACTTTTAAGGTGCTGACGAAGCGTTCAGATATTTTATTGAAGTATCATAAAGAACTCAACTGGACACATAATATCTGGATGGGTGTATCAGTGGAAGATGCAAGGGTGAAACGCCGCATTGATGATTTACGCAAAACAAATGCACGGACAAAATTCCTTTCCTGCGAACCGTTGATTGGCCCCTCCCAAAAATGAACCTCAAAAAAATTGACTGGGTCATAGTTGGCGGCGAAAGCGGCCGCACTCCACGGCCAATGGATGCAGACTGGGTGCTGGACATACAGGACCAGTGTGAAAAAAGCAAAACTGCTTTCTTCTTCAATCAATGGGGCGGTACCAACAAAAAGAAAGCAGGAAGAATATTAAATGGAAAAACCTACGATGCAATGCCCGCCTCTGAGCAGTTAGAAAAAATGGGTTTTTAAAACGCTGTATAAAAACCGTTTCACACATACCTTATAAAATCCTCCCTTCCATATCTTTACTGCAATTACTTATACAATGGAAATACCACTACAGTTGGCCGAAGTTATCAGGAATACAGAAAAGAAAACAATTGCAAGGGGACTGGATATTTTTCTGTCGCAGAGCGATGCTATATCACTAACAGAAAAAAATGAAAGTGGGTATTCACTAAATATTCCAAGCCAGTCCGGCGGCGACAGTTACATAATAGAAATTAATACTGACATCGAGATGGTGGATGGAGTATGCGACTGCCAGGCCTATGATAACTATCTGGAGTGTAAACATATTGTGGCAGCAGCTTTGTACTTACTGCATACAGAATATAATATTAGTGAAGAACAGCTTGTGCAATTGCTAAAGCTAAAAGGAAGCAGTGTGCCAAAAAAATTTCTTATAGCATTACTGACTCATAAAATTCCTGAGAAATCAGTTGAAGATGCAGTGCATCCCCTTGTTCAGGCCCTTGCAGATGTTCCATGGAAATCGTTTACAAACAGCGGCTTTTTTCATTCCTATTCTCTTGATGCTTACAGCGGTTCTATAGGGCATAACGCTGCCGACATGCAAAAAGTTTTACCCATTTCTTTTAATGAAAAGGAAATTCACTGGGTGTTTAAATTTCAACTGAATAAAAAAGAAATTTTTCAGCCCGAAATAAAATACAATGCCGACAACACGTATTATTACAGGTGTAATTGCGCTGGCACTACTGGGCGGTACCCCATGTGCAGGCATGTGCGTACAGCTTTTTTCAGCCTTGTATATAAACACGGTGCCAATTATTTTAACCAGTTTAAAGACTGGACTAAACAGAAGAATGAACTCTTACTTCCATATGGCATTACTGTAGAAGATGAGGAGGCTGCACTGTTTGAATTTGCTGTTGATTATAGTAACAGGCTGCAGGTAAAACCGCCTGTTGGTTACATAAAGCCCGGTGATATTGCTGCAATTAAACAATTGTCAACTGCATTGCGATCTAAAAAAGAAACGGGAGGCGTATTGCACAGGCCGGCCCCCGCCAATCAAATCATCGACTTTGAAATTGCGTATGTTTTTAATTTAAAAAGCAAGCGCCTTGCCCTGGGCTTCGAGCTGGAACTGGCAAAGCTGTATGTGAATGGTGAAAAAAAAGATTTAAAAAAACT
>JAYWIB010000277.1:0-3321 GCA_043789265.1 Chitinophagaceae bacterium | reverse complement strand
ACTGAATTATCTGTACGCACTTTTGGCAAAATAAATACAGAAGAAGAATTTAACAACATCATTGTACAAAGTGCCAATGGCGCCGACATCAGTTTAAAAGACATTGGCGAAGCAGTGCTGGGCCCGGAAAATGAAGAAACAGTGTTAAAAGAAAGCGGTGTGCCAATGATTGGTCTGGCTATCGTACCACAGCCGGGTTCTAACTACGTGGCCATCTCTAATGAGTTTTATAAACGCTACGAAATTTTAAAAAAAGAATTGCCTGCTGATTTTACATTGAACATTGCATTGGATCAAACAAGATTTATAAAAAAATCTATCTCAGAGGTAAAGGAAACACTCTTGATTGCTTTTGTGCTGGTGGTACTTATCATTTATCTTTTTTTCCGTGACTGGATAATAGCCGTGCGGCCACTGATAGATATACCTGTTTCTTTAATTGGCGCTTTTTTTATTATGTATGTGTCCGGCTTTACCATTAATGTGCTTACACTGCTGGCGATAGTGCTGGCTACAGGTTTGGTGGTGGATGATGGGATAGTAGTAACGGAAAATATTTTTAAAAAAATGGAAGAGGGCATGAGCAAGTGGCAGGCTGCCAAAGAAGGTTCCAGAGAAATTTATTTTGCAGTAATATCCACTTCCATTACGCTGGCCGTAGTGTTTTTACCCATTATTTTTTTAGAAGGTTTTGTAGGCAGGCTGTTCCGTGAGTTTGGTATTGTGGTGGCAGGCGCTGTGTTAATTTCTGCATTTGTTTCACTTACACTTACGCCTGTACTAAACGTAAGGCTTACCCGAAAAAAACAACGGCACAGCAGGTTTTATACTTTAACGGAACCCTTTTTTACAGGTATGGAAAATGGGTACCGCCGTTCGCTGCAGGCTTTTATGAAAGTGCGGTGGGTGGCGCTGGTTTTAGTGGCAGCCTGCTTTGCCATTATTTATTTTATAGGAAAGGAGATTCCATCAGAACTGGCGCCCATGGAAGATCGCAGCCAGTTTCGCTTAAGTGTAAGCACACCCGAAGGTGCATCATTTGACTACACGGATGCATATGTAGATAAGCTGGCAAAATTTATTAAAGACTCCATACCTGAAAATAATATAGTGCTTACCGTTACGGCACCTTCGTTTGCAGGAAGCGGATCGGTAAATACTGGTTTTGTAAGAACAGTGCTGAACGAACCCTCCGAAAGAAAAAGAAGTCAGCAGGATTTGGTGAATGTGGTAAATAAAAATCTATCGAAGTTTCCGGAAGGCCGTGCCTTTGCCATACAGGAGCAAACCATTTCTGTAAACAGGCGGGGCGGCCTTCCGGTACAATTTGTACTGCAGCACAACGACTTTGACAAATTAAAACAACAGCTTCCCCTTTTTTTAGACGAAGTAAATAAAAACCCCGTGTTTCAGGGCGTAGATGTGGATTTAAAATTTAATAAACCTGAACTTAGAATTATCATTGACAGGTTAAAAGCAACAGCACTGGGTGTAAGCATACAAAATATTTCCGAAGCACTGCAACTGGCATTGAGCAACAGGAGGATGGGATACTTTGAAAGAGCCGGCAAACAGTACCAGGTAATCGGCCAGGTAGCGAGGAACGATCGGGATGAGCCGGCAGATTTAAAAACCATTTATATCCGCAACAATGCAGGCCAGTCTATATCGCTGGATAATGTGGTAAGCATGCAGGAAGAAAGTACGCCGCCTGTTATTTATCATTTTAACCGGTATAAATCTGCCACCATATCGGCAGGCCTTGCAGAAGGGAAGACGGTGGGTGATGGGATAAACGCCATGCAGACCATTGCTGAAAAGGTGCTGGATAAAAGTTTTACCACATCACTTACCGGCACCTCCCGTGATTTTGCAGAAAGCAGCAGCAATACCAGCTTTGCATTTTTGCTGGCACTGGCTCTCATTTACCTGGTGCTGGCGGCGCAGTTTGAAAGTTTTATTGATCCATTCACCATTATGATAACCGTGCCGCTTGCACTGGCAGGTGCATTGCTGTCGCTGTGGATTTTTGATCAAACGTTGAATATTTTTTCGCAGATAGGCATGATAATGCTGATAGGGCTTGTAACAAAAAACGGCATATTGATTGTAGAATTTGCCAATCAAAAACAATTGAGCGGCAGCAAAAAAATTGCAGCAGTAACGGATGCAGCAGCAGGCAGGCTACGGCCCATATTAATGACGAGCCTGGCCATGAGCCTGGGTGCATTACCGCTTGCACTAAGCCTGGGCGATGCTTCCACCAGCCGCATTCCACTCGGTATTGTAATTGTTGGCGGCATCCTGTTTTCGCTGGTACTTACGCTGTATGTTATTCCCGCCATGTATTCGTTTCTCTCTACAAAAAAACACAGGAGCGAATTAGACAACGACATTGATCAAACTTCTTTATCTGTATAAAATGAAAAATATTTTTGTTGTACTTTTTGTCACATGCCATATAACTATGATAGCCCAGCCGCTGCTTACGGTGGAAGAGGCTGTGGGCACTGCATTAAAAAACAATTACGATATACTGCTGGCAAAAAGTGATTCCGCTGCATTTGCTATTGATAAAAGCTATGCCAATGCTGCTTTTTTACCCCGTATAAATGCAACCTCAGGATTAGTTTTTAACAACAATAACCAGCGCCAAAAACTGCCTGATGGTACCATCCGGTCTAACAGCAGCATCCGATCAGACAATATCAATGCGGCTGTATTGCTTAACTGGACAGTGTTTGATGGATTTAAAGTATTTGCCACAAGAGATAAACTGAATGCATTGGTTCAGTTGGGCGAATGGAATGTAAAAGCACAGGCAGCAAATACTACAGCGGCAGTCATCACCAATTATTACAACATTGTAAGACAGCAGCAGCAGTTAAAAGCCATTGAAGAACTGATGAGCATCAATGAAGAAAGGGTAAAGCTGGCTGATAAAAAATTAAGCACCGGCCTTGGTGCCAAACCGGAACTGCTGCAGGCAAAAACAGATTTGAATGCACAAAAAGCAGTGCGTCTTCAGCAGCAGCTATTGATTGAACAACTGAAAGAGCAACTGAACCAGTTGATGGCCGCACCGCTGAATACGCAATACAAAGTAGCCGACAGCATACCTGTAAACAACAATATTATTTTAGGCGATGTACTCCAGCAGGCAGAAGCCGCCAATCCAGCCCTGATGGCAGCAAAGCAAAATATAACAGTGGCTGATTTTATTTTAAAGGAACGCAGGGCAGACCGTTATCCTGTAATAAATATAAACGGCGCTTACAATTTTGGAAAAACAAATAACCAAACGGTACTGAATAATTTTAC
>JAYWIB010000276.1:0-3331 GCA_043789265.1 Chitinophagaceae bacterium | reverse complement strand
CGCATCTTGCGCATTTTTTTCATAGAAATACGGCTGCTGGTAAGATTGGCGACACAGCCATTGTCAAATTCTATTCTTACGTTGGCGATATCCGGCGTATCGCTCATTACAGATACGCCGTTGGCCGAAATAAATTTTACATTGCTGTTTACCAGGCTTAAAATAATATCAATGTCATGTATCATCAGGTCAAGAATTACACTTACATCCGTACCCCGTGGATTAAACTGAGCCAGCCGGTGTACTTCTATAAACATGGGCTCCAGCCGGATATCTTTTAATGCAAGAAAGGCAGGATTAAATCTTTCTACATGACCTACCTGAAATTTTATATTTGCCTCTTTTGCCAGCTTTACCAGTTCCCTTGCCTCCTCCATATTATTGGAAAGTGGTTTTTCTACAAATACATGCCTGCCTTTTTTTATGGCAGCCATCGCCAGTTCGTAATGAAAAGAAGTGGGCGCAATAATATCTACTGCATCACACGCCTCAATCAGTTCATCTGCTGAGGTAAATCTTTTTATATGATATTTTTCTGCGGCTGATTTTGAATTGGCATCATCCGGATCGTAAAAGCCGGTAATTTCTGCGCCGGGTATTTCAAGCCAGTTGTTTAAATGAAATTTTCCGAGATGGCCCACGCCAAATACTCCAATTTTGAGCATAGCAATTTTTATTTATTCAAAGTTAAGCGCAGGGCATGTAAACAAAAGATAACAGTCATAATAAACATTTTATACATCCTGCTCTGTAAGAAGGTAAAAATGTTCTGCTGATGGTTTTATAAATAACGCAACAGTAATTTTAAGAACCAAGCATATGTATATATCATGCAGTAGTCTCAGGCACTTCATCCCAAAAGCCCATTTTGCCAAATTTTTCTATCCGCTGCTTACATCTTTCTTCAGGAGATATTTGTTTTAAATCTTTTATAACCGGAATCAAAAATTGCTTTAATATTTCTGCCGCTTCCACATAATTCCAGTGAGCACCACCCAGGGGTTCAGGCACCACACCATCTACCAGTCCAAAGCGAAGCATGTCTTCACCAGTAAGCCTTAGCTGTTCGGCTGCTGTTTCTTTATTATCCCAATTGCGCCACAAAATACTGCTGCAGCTTTCGGGAGATATTACCGTATACCAGGTATTCTCCATCATGTACACCCTGTCTCCCACCCCTATACCCAATGCACCGCCACTGGCACCTTCGCCAATGATTATACAAATTACCGGCACTTTAAGGCGGATCATTTCATAAATATTTCTTGCAATGGCCTCACCCTGTCCCCGTTCTTCGGCTTCCAGCCCCGGATAGGCGCCGGGTGTATCAATTAAAGTAATAACAGGTTTATTAAATTTTTCAGCAAGCCGCATCAGCCTAAGTGCTTTGCGGTAGCCTTCAGGATTGGCCATTCCAAAATTTCTAATCTGCCGCATTTTTGTGTTCACACCTTTCTGCTGACCAATTATCATTACTGTTTCTCCATCCAGTTGGGCAAAGCCGCCCACCATTGCCTTGTCATCTTTTACATTTCTGTCACCATGCAGCTCTATAAAATTGCTGCACATATTGCTGATGTATTTAAGTGTATAAGGCCTGTCGGGATGCCGGCTCAATTGTACTTTTTGCCAAGGCGTTAAGTTATCGGTAATCTGCCGCTTTGTTTGCTCCACTCTTTTTTCAAGTGCTATAATGGCAGCACTCATATCTGTTTTGGTTTTTTCTGCGGAAGCTTTTAACTGGTCAATTTGTTCGTACAAATCTTTGACTGGTTTTTCAAAATCAAGGAATTGTCGGTTTTTTAATTCAGGCATAAGTGAGATTTGCAGTTTTGTTTCTTTCTGTGAAAATAGCAACTGGTTTGTAAAATTAGGTGATTCATTTTTTTTTAGAAAAGTTTGGCTTGAAAAAATGAAAAACCTATCTTCGCCATCCCTTAAAAAAACGACCATATTGCTCTGCAATTTTGGACGTATAAGCAGGGTGAAAGGATTGGTAGTTCAGTTGGTTAGAATGCTGCCCTGTCACGGCAGAGGTCGCGGGTTCGAGTCCCGTCCAGTCCGCTTATATTAACATTAATGCCTTGTAAATCAACAGTTTACGAGGCATTTTTCATTTCGGGGTAAACATAGGGTAAACAGTTTCTAAAAGCTATCAACTGCATTGTATAAACCTCTTTTTTCTTGTTTTGCTTTGAAGTTTATAGTTTGATATGCTGATAGTGCATTGCAATAGGATTTATCATAGGGCTTTGCATAAGCAGTGCTGATAAGTGTTTCATTTAAACAGGTTCCATCAGGCATTAATACATAAGCCAACGTTCTTCCAGCATACAAAAGTTTTGTATCATACAAAAAATTACCACCCAACACTGTTTTCTTATTAAGCAAAAGGTATTTCTCATTGGGCAAAGGGCATTTCTCATTAGGAAAAAGGAATTTCCCAGGGGGCAAAAGGCATTGCTTACTAAGAAAGAGGCATTTCCCAGGGGGCTAAGGCATTTCTTAATGGGCAGCAGGCATTTCTTAACAGGCGGTACACATTTTCTAACAGGAGAAAGGCATTTATTAAAGGAAAAATTGATAGCACCACCACTGTATTTTTGCTGCCGGCCAGACTTTCTGAGACATTTTGGGCAAGAATGGGATCAGCAAATAATAAAATGCATACTGCAGCGGTTATAAGGGGGTAAACAATATTTTTTAAACCATAATTTCCCGGCCTTAGTGGCACACGAACCATTTTCGACAATGCATTAGTGTGCGACGAACGCTGGCATAGATTATCTGAAATAAAATAGTAAAAAACCAGAAAATGGCAGAAAAACATTTCGCCGGTATTACACAGGTTTCATTATGTCCGCTGTCTGTTACGGATGCTTTAAGCACCAGTGGCTATGGGGCTAATAAAAAATGTATGTTGTATTTTGGCCCGGCTATGCTTTCTATATCAATTAAGCTTGCTATACAAGGCAACTAACATGTTTCATGCCCATGCCATTAATTAAAATAACACAGCATCCCTTTTCATTATTAACCCAATCTTTTTTACACAAAAAAATTATGGCTTCAGCATCACAGATACATCATTGCCTTTGGTGTGATAAACTTTAAGAACGCCGCCTGATGAAAGTGGCTGCCAGTACCAGCCTGTCTGTTTATCATTTGCCGATGGTTTTAATTGTACGCCATTTGCCACTACCATCACCGGTTTGCAAGTAAGCCGGAGCACTTCACCGGAGGCATCATCAAACGTGGTGTAGTTAATCCGGTACTTACTGTAACTTATTTTTTTTATAACAGAAGTAGATTTCAACAGGTGATTTTCATT
>JAYWIB010000275.1:0-11974 GCA_043789265.1 Chitinophagaceae bacterium | reverse complement strand
CAAAAAGGTAAAGTGTCTCATCATCTTTATTTTCCAGATTGTCTTTTAACTGGCTGCCGGCAAGATCAATATTGGTTAGCGGGTTTCTTACCTCATGTGCAATTGTTCTGGCAATACGTCCGGTGGCAGTAAATTTTTCCATGCTCCGCATCTGCATCAGTTGTATATTAGCAGCATCCAGTTGCTCAATGCGGTTTGTTAACTGCTGCTGGTACTCATCAATTTGCTGCATGCCCTTGCGGCGTTTTTTACTTTCCTTTGTATAAGTTACAAAGCCGATTACCACCAGCAGTATAGTAAGTAATAAGGAAATAAGAGTAATGGCATAAACAGAACCAAATGTTCCTTTTAAGTGTACATTTCTTTTTTCCAGCAGCTTTTTTTCTTCGTTCTGCATTATATCCACCGTAAGGCGTATGCTGTTCATTACATTTTTTGACTGAAGCTGCATTTGCGTCAGGTTAAAAGACGTATCAGGATAAATGTTATTATAATAATCAATTGTCTTAGTAAAAATGTCAAAACGTTTTTTAATCAAGGGCTTTATCTCCTGCATTCTTCGTTGCTGCTCATTATTATTTCTCGCAGATATAAGCAGACTTTTAAAAAGTGAATCAGTAATACGGCGGCTGTTAATATAAGGAGATAGAAAATCTGTATTTCTTGTAAGCGCAAATCCACGTACACCCGTTTCGCCATCTACAATTGCCGCTTTCATTTTTTCCAGATTATTTATTGCCAGGTAGGTTTCTTCCATTAACGCAGCATTCTTTTTTAGCTTATTGTTGGTGTAAAGCGTAATGACATAGATGACTAGTAATAAAAATAATGAAGCGCTGTATCCGGTAATGATTCTTTTATCTGCTTTAATTTTTTTAAAAATCCTGGTCATCAAATATGTCGAATTTCTCTGAAATTAAGCTATAGTGGCAAGAATTGATATAATATATTTCTTCAAATAAAATTTTGCTGCTGCATTTACACTGTGTGTGTACAAAAGTCTACAACAACATATTTAACAATCAGTATAAATATACTTTGTGGTTAGTGGCACAATTTTTTAAGTATATCAGTTGAAAAAATTACGTTCTTCAAAACAATAGTTTTATTTGGCAAAAATATAAATGAATGATTTTTTCGACCAGACTTTTATTGTTAACACTTTACCTCTTACACATGTCAACTTATAATTTTAAAATCATCCTTACTATTACCAGTTCACTATTGTTTATTTTTTGGGTAGCTGGTTTTTTCTTTCTTAACATGTCATCTTATATTCATGTTACCCTTATAGTTTCCTGTATACTTTACATAAAATCAGTGCTACTACTTACAGGTAAGCATGCAGTAGCTGAACAAAAAAAATAAATCAATAACGGGAATTTTTATCTATTAATAATTAAAAACAATTTTTATGAGTGAATCAAAAGCAGCCTTAGGATTTTTAGCCGGCATAGCCGTAGGTGCGCTGGCAGGTCTATTATTAGCGCCCGAAAAAGGTGCTGACTTGAGAAGTAAAATTGCCGGAAAGGCATCCGATGTTACCGATTCGGTGAAGTCATCACTGGATTCAGCAGTAGATCATTTAAAAAGCGCATACAAGGGCGGCAAAGCAGAAGCAGAAGCACTGGGCGACAAAGCTTCCAGAAAATACAATGAAACAAAAGCTGATGTACAGAACAGTTTTTCTTAACTACTTTCAATAAGTCAGCCAATGCATTAAACATTTAAATTTATGTTATCCACCATTGAAGAAATAGAAAATCTTGCAGCAGAATTAACTGAATTAGCGGAAACTAAAATTGAGTTATTAAAGCTTAAGGCCGCAGATAAAATTTCTTTATCGTTGTCGGGGTTTGTAGCCATAGTAGCGGCAGTAATATTTGGCGGGGCCGCACTTAGCATTATTAGTTTTGGATTTGCCTTTTTAATTGGCAGTAAGCTTAATAATGACAGCCTGGGATTTTTTATAGTTGGTGGAATATATGCATTGGCTGGCTTACTGATTTTTGTAAACCGCAAAAAATGGGTGCAGGTACCGTTGAGTAATTTTTTTATTGACAAACTAATAAAGTAATGAAAAACATCAGGAGTACCGAATTACAAACAAGGATTAAAGAGCTGGAAGCCATCGAGGTAGTTCAGCGGTTGCGTATTAAAGATAATGTGCGTATCATAAAAGATAGACTGAAGCCTGCTAATATTGTTAAGAGCAGTTTAAAAGGGATATTGGCTCCTCAAAATATAAAGAGTACAGCGATGAAAGCGGCGCTAATTGGCGGGATGGGCTTTATCGCAAAAAAAATTATTGCCAGAAAATTAAAACGAAATATAGGTAGTTTAGGATTGCATGCGGCAAAGTTTTTAACAGCCTTTATCGTTTCAAAAAAATTGGCAGGCAGGGCAAAAAGCATCGTTTAATATTTTTATAAAGAATTTTATTTTAACTTTAAGCAGATACTATATATCTGCTTTATTTTGTTACTTTAACTCTTACCAATCATACATGAACGCTCTATTCAATGACCGCCTCAAGCAGGTAATTTTTGTATCAATTTTGATATTGCTTACCGGCGTTGCGCTTTTTGAATTGTCTGCCTACCTGCCTGGTATACTGGGTGCAGTTACACTGTATATACTTTGCCGGGAAAGTTATTTTCAAAATATTTTCAGAAAAAAATGGAAGCCAGGCTGGACAAGCGCTTTGTTTGTGCTCTATTATTTTTTATTATTTGGCTTACCTATTTTTTTAGGGGTTACATTATTAGCGCCTAAAATAAATGCAGTCATCAGCAATTCACCTGCTATTATTGCTACGGTAAAAAGCACATTGCTTTCTATTCAGCATAAAGTGGGCTTCAGTTTTACGTCAGAAAAAACCATTAACAATGCAGTGGATAAATCCGTTGCCATGCTTCCTTCTCTTTTTAATACTACTGCCAACCTGGTAAGCAACCTCGCTATCATGCTTTTCTTATTGTACTACATGTTGTATTCAGGCAGCCTGATGGAAAAAACGTTGTTTCGTATAATACCCTTAAGAGATGACAATACAAGGATGCTTGCTTTTGAAACTAAACAAATTGTAAAGGCAAATGCTATCGGCATTCCGCTTATAGCCTGTATTCAGGGGGCTACGGCGGCGCTTGGTTATTATATTTTTGGTGTAAATGACGTGGCGCTATGGGGTTTTTTTACAGGTGTATTTTCCTTTTTCCCAATAGTAGGTTCCATGCTTATATGGGTACCGCTGTGTATTTATATGTATACTACCGGCAATTCCGGTATGGCTACCGGCCTGCTCCTGTACAGTGTAATTGTTACAAGTAATATTGATTACATAGCAAGAATCACCATTATGAAAAAAATGGGAGATGCACATCCCGTAATTACTTTACTCGGCATTATAGTGGGGCTTAATTTGTTTGGTTTTGTAGGCTTAATTTTTGGGCCATTGCTGGTTAACTATATCGTGGTGCTGTTCAATATTTATGTAAATGAATATGTTGAAAATCCAACGGTATTGCCTGTTACGGATGAGGATGGCACTAAAAATTCTCTGTAATAATTTAGAGTTTTAAAAGTAAAAAAATGGTAAGTTATCCTGGGCCAAGAATGCACATACTCCTCAAAAAATTATGATTTAGCATCTATAACTTCCGGAAGGCTTCCTGCTTCATAACCGCAGTTTTCACATTGATAAACATATTCAGGAACGGCAGCATAACTTGAAAATAGCCAGGTGAAAATAGCTGTAAAAAAATTTGCAGCACTTTGCCTGGCAATATAGTTAAACTTTTTGCTGTGGCACTTTGGGCAGACAGCCTGCTGCATATATTCATCCTGATATTGATGGAACAGTTGCGATGTTTCAGTTTCATCTTCTTTCTTTACAACGAGTTTGATACCGCCAATGGCATTGGTTAATATGGGATCAATGGTTACAGTAAGGTCATCCTGCAGCCAGCACTCAATGCCTGCATCCTGCAGGCGGGTTAATAAAATGTTTGCAGAAAAATAGTTATCAAAAGTTTTTACTACAGTCAGATCCATGTTTTTTATTGTTTACCATCAATAATAATCGGCGCATTGTCCTTGCCCATTACTATCACTTTTGCATTGGCGCTCAGTGCAAGTTCTTTAAATGCTTTTATCTGCTCATACTTTAATTGCTGATCGGTAAGCCCTGTATTAATGATGCGCTGATAATCGGCAATACCCTGTGCTTCCACCCGTTTGCGTTCGGCTTCCTGCTTTTCTTTTAGCAGTACAAATTCCATCTTTTTTGCATCCTGCTCCGCATTTATTTTTGATTCAATAGATGCTTTTACTGAATTGGGCAAAGTAATATTCCTTACCAGCAACTGCTCCAGCAACAGGCCTCTTTTTTTAAAATCGGTTTCAATTGTTTTATAAATACGCTGCTGAAATTCATCTCTTCTGGAGCCAAATAAGTCTACCGCCTGGTAGTATACGGCATTGTCTCTTATTTTAGTACGGGTAATGGGCCGTACAATTTTGTCAGCAAAATCTTCGCCTGTTTCTCTTAACAGTTTTGGCGCATCAGTAGCCACTACTTTGTACAAAACGGTTAAGTCAATGGTCACTTCCAGTCCATCGCTTGTAAGCACCCTTATAGCATCATCGCCGGTTTTATTGCCTTCATCATGTATGCCGCTCATTGTATAGTTCTGTGTTTTTACATCTACTTTTTTTATGTCGAGCAGCGGATTTATAAAATGCAGGCCGCTGTATAATATGTCATTTTGCACGCTGCCAAACAAAACCTTTACACCTATCTCCCCGGCGTCTATTTGCTTTACACATGCGTTGAGAATGCCGAGCATGAAAAGTAAAAAAATTATCGTACGGCCGGCGCCGGCATATTTTGCCACTGCCACACTGCTCCTTGACAGCATAGTAAGGCCGGCGAATAAAATAACAGAGAAAATAATTAAAAACATATAGCGTAATTTTAAGTATGCAAGTTCTTTAAAAAGAAATAATCGCAGCAGGTTTATTATTTCCCTAACTGATAAATAAAAAACCAGAATTTACTGATGCAAATCCTGGCTATAAATTTTATAAACCTGAAGGGAATGGTCTAAGTCTAATTATTTATCATCAACGGCATTACCAGCATCAATAATTCTTCATTTTCAGCAACCTCAGTAGGTTTTACAATACCTGCTTTTGTGGGTGTGCTTAATTCAATAATTATCTCCGGCGTTTCTGCGGCATTCAGCATTTCAATCAAAAATTTTGCGTTAAAGGCAATTTGTAAATCTTCACCATCATACTGGCACGCCATCCGTTCGTTTCCTTCAAAACTAAAATCTACATCCTGTGCGGCAAGCTGCAGTTCGCTGCCGCTGATACTTAGGGCCACCTGGTTAGTGCTTTTGTTGCTAAACACACTTACCCGGCGCAGGGCGTTTTGAAAGTCGTTTTTATTCAAAGTAAGTTTATAAGGATTGTCAACAGGTATTACCACTTTATAATCAGGAAAGCGGGCATCAATAAGCCGGCATACCAGTTCAGTGCCACCATGCTTTACAAACAAATGGTTGCTGTTGTACGAAAGGGTAAGTTCATCTTCATTGTCGGGCAGGGCAGACTTTAGCAGGTTCAATGGTTTTCGGGGCACAATAAAAGAATCTGTTTTTGGACACGTTACATCTGTTCTTTTATATTTAACCAGCCGGTGTGCATCGGTAGCGACGCAGGTAAGTCCTTTTTTATCCAGTTCAAAAAACACACCGGTCATGGCAGGCCTTAGGTCATCATTGCTTACCGCAAATAAACTTTTATTTATAGCCTTAACCAATGCGGTAGAGGTCATTGTAAATGAATTGGCATCATCGGCAGCAGGTTCTTTGGGGAAATTATCGGGGTTTTCGCCCATTACTTTGTATTTGCCATTATCACTGGTAATTTCTATTCCAAAATTTTTATCAATATTAAAAGTCAGGGGCTGCTCAGAAATGTTCTTTAGTGAATCCATCAGGATTCGTGCCGGTATACATACTTTACCACTGTCTTTTGCTTCAATATCCAGATGCACTTTCATTACTGTTTCCAAATCGGTAGCTACCACTGTCAGCCGGCTTTTTTCAACCTCAAATAAAAAGTCTTCCAGAATCGGCAATACAGTATTAGCATTTATTACACCATTTATTTGCTGCAACTGTTTTAGTAAAGCAGAGGAAGAAACGATAAACTTCATAAAATAATTTTAATATTGACCAAAGATAAAAGTATTAAGTGGCTCAAGATAGTAAAAAAATATACCTGCCTAAAATTGCGCTGCTGCTTTTATAGTGAACCCTCATCCTGTACTTTTGTAAACAATGAATACGCAACGCTATACTCCCTCCCAGGCACTTCAAAAAATCAGGCAATTTTGTGCTTATCAGGAAAGAAGTCACACTGAAGTAGAAAACAAATTGTATGTCTATGGACTTACTACAAATGAGACAGGCGATATTATATCAAAAATGATTGATGAAAATTTTCTGAATGAAGAACGTTTTGCCATTCAGTTTGCAGGAGGCAAATTCAGAATAAAAAAGTGGGGCAGAATAAAAATAAAACACGAACTGCTTCAAAAAGGTGTTAGCATTTATTGCATAAAAAAAGCACTTTCACTGATTAATCACGTTGATTACAATGCGGCGTTTAACAAGTTGGCACAGCTAAAACTGCTTTCGCTGAAAAGCGAAAAAAATATCTTCATCAAAAAAAGAAAACTGCATGATCACCTTTTGGCTAAGGGATACGAAAGAGAATTGATAAGGCAACTTACCAACAGTTTGTAAACTGCTTCTCTGCTTTTGATTTATTTGCACTGTATAATAGAAAATCATTAAAACCGGAGGGTTGTTCCAGCACATTCCATCCTCTCAAAAAAAGTATTAAGTATTAATATGGATGAAGATGCAGCAGATTTGCTATTTTACGAAGCAATAAAATTTTTAAGCCTGTTAAATTCTTTGGTAGAACTGGATACGAATAAGCTGCTAAAAAAATTTGAAAAGCTTTTTACCGCATCGGTAAATAAATTGCTGTGAACAAAGTTGTTTGTCATAATATTGGAATTTGAAAGTAAAGTTAAAATACATCAAAAACCCCGCCAAGAGTGAATTTGCTGATTTTTACGCACCGTATTTTCCGAACTTATCCTGGCGTTTTTCATCAGGATTTTTATAATGTTTTGAAAAAATACTTTATTCTTTGCTGCAATTTTTGCACAATTTATAAAAATTAGCTTTTCCCTTCAATTTCATATTAACGCTTTATGGCCTGCGTAAAGTATACAAATCAAAACATACTAAAAAGAGAGAAAAGAAAAATAACCCGGGTCCCAGTTCATTTTTTACAGTTATAACTCTTCCCTCTCTGGCAGACAATCTTTATAGATTCAAATTATTATTTTACCCGTTATTGCCATTCGCCCGCATGCTAATCTGCCTTTAAAGAAATCTTCTTTGTGGGCGGAATTTGCTTATGCGCTGTATATTCCACAAATCTGCTCTTGTAAAAACAGGCGTGTGTGTGCATGCGCCCAATGCAATGGTTTCATTTACTTCAGCAGTTAAATGTTTTATTTCGTTACTGCTAAGATTGCCAAAAAAGTTGTTGATTACCTTTTTCATTTTTTTTATTTTTTATTTTTTGTTTTTTTGTTTTTTTGTTTTACAATACAAAGATAGGATAAACTTTAGTACTATGCAATAAATAGTACTTATTTATTTATAGTAATTGGCGTACTAAAATGAAAACTCTTCATCAAAATAGATTGATTTTTAATTAATTACATTACATCTGGCAAACAAAACAATGCATTTTTAAAATATATAACCGGTTCATAAGGATGAAGGATGGCAAGTTTGATTGATGCAATAGTGGATAAAAATGGAGCGGCAGTTGGTGGCAGGGAAAAGTTTTCCTCTACTTAAAAGTTAAACTGCATAAATTTTAATGTTAACTTTATTGTCCTTAAAATGTATCCTGTTATCAGGTATATCTATTTTATCACCTTTATCTTGTATTCATGTCTTTAAAAGTATACGCTTATCAAATTGCGGAGAGTATTGATATTAAACAATTCAGAAGTGCATTTACTGCCGAAATTTTTCATGCAGATAAGGATGAGCTGTTTTACCAGATTGACGAAAAAAAGTATTTATATGTATTTAAGTATGGGATTGTTTGCTTTTTAAACTACAATGAAACCGAAATGACCGCCTTTATTCAGCTCATCGGTATTTATTCTAAAAACATTTATACCGAAAGGCTTAGTGAAGAATTTGAAATAGAAACCAATACAGCCCGGATAAAATTTGGTTATAATAAAATTGAATTGATGCAGCCAGACCACGAAATGCTCAGACTGGTAATGCTCAATGTCTCTCAGTCTGTGGCACTGGATCATTTTTATCACCAGACCAACATTCTGCTGGAAGAAACCAATCACCATACTCAAACGCTGGAAATAAAAGGCAGGCTGAACCTTTCCGGAATCAATCTGAAAAAATACATTGGCCGTACACTCAACTTAAAAAACCGAATTGCAGAAAATCTGTACATCTTTGATTCGCCAGACGAAACCTGGGAAGATGAAACACTCAATAAAATTGACCTTGGGCTGAAAAAAACATTTGATCTTCAGTCACGTTTCAGAACTATTCAGGAGGGGCTTCACATAGTAAAAGAAAACCTGGAATTATTTAAAGATATTCTTCAGTACAGAAACAGTACCACCCTTGAATGGATCATTATCATTCTAATTTTTGTAGAAGTGGTGAACCTGTTTTTTGAAAAAGTATTTCGGTAAATCTCACTTTGAATTTTTATTGTTTTATTATACCTCAGAAAAGTATTTCCTGATGTATTTATTTTATTTATTGATGAGAAAAGTCAGTTTGCTTTTATATCCCTGCATAATGATTTGTAGCTGGCTTCCCTTGTGTAAAAAAGTTCAGGCACAATGCACTCTTGCAATCAATACATTTCCTTACAGCGAAGACTTTGAAACCACGGATGGCAATTGGTCAGTAAATGGCTATATGCCAGACTGGGCATGGGGTGAGCCAGCCAAAGCGGTTATAAATACTGCTGGCAGCGGCAGCAAATGCTGGATTACCGGCGGACTTACCACATCGTTTTACAACAATGGTGAAGCTTCCTGGCTGCAAAGTCCATGCTTTGATTTAAGTAACATAAAGCGCCCATATTTAAAATGTAAACTGTTTTGGGAAACAGAGGGTAAATTTGATGGTGCCAATCTTCAGTATTCCCTTGACTTAGGAGCATCCTGGTTTGATGTGGGAACAGCCTCCTTTGCTAACAACTGTCTTAATAACAACTGGTATAATACATCCGCTATTACTTATCTCTCGCCATTCGCCGCCTCCACTGGTGGGTGGTCGGGCAACATCCAAAACAATGCTGGTGGATGCAGGGGTGGAGGTGGAAGCGGGGGGTGGTTAACTGCAGACCAACTTATAAAAAATCTGGCCGGGCAAAGCAGTGTAATCTTCCGGTTTACTTTTGGTGCCGGCACCCAGTGCAATGGCTTTGATGGATTTGCTCTGGATGATATTTATATTGGTGAAGCCCCGCCCAACGAAGGCTCCATCTCCTATTTTTGCGAAAATGACACCACCGCCGGCTTTGCATTCAATACCGCACTATGTCCCGACAGCTATAGCTGGAATTTTAATGACCCGGCCTCAGGCATAGCAAATTTTTCTGATTTAGCTCAACCCTTTCATGCATTTTCCGCTCCCGGTGTATACAAGGTAAGCGTTATTGTTAGTAACGGTGGAGAAGCTGCTTTTACTGCCTCGCAAACAATTTCAATATTGTCTGTAACTACGCAAATAATTTCTTCCATAACCTGCAGTGGCGAAAGTACAGGCACTGTTAAGGCAATTGTGTCCGGAGGAGCAGGCAATTACACTTATAGCTGGAACAGTGTTCCAGCACAGTTTAATTCTTCGGCCGTCAATCTTTCTGCAGGGGAATACATTGTGAATGTAATGGCTGCTGATGCCTGTGCTGCGTCTGCATCTGCTACACTTATAAATCCTGCTTTTTCCATTGCCTCTTCTGTACAACAGCCAGGTTGTTTATTTGAAAAAGGCACCATTACTTTAAATGTAACAGGAAGTCTGCCGCCTTATAGTTTTAACTGGACACCCAATGTAAGCAATCAGCCGGTTGCCGGTAATCTGGAACCGGGACAATACACTGTAGCTGTAAGCAACCAGCTTTGTAATGAATCGCTGGAGTTTATCATTGCGCCACTGCCTAAACCGGTTCTTTCTTTTAGAAATATACAACAAGCAAATTGCAATGGCATAATAAAAGGTGTTGCTGAGGCAGTGGTAAATAATGGCACAGCTCCTTATGAATTTATTTGGAAAAGCAGTCCAGTACAAACAACACCGGCGGCTGTTGATTTACAACCGGGTAATGTGCAAGTAACCGTGACAGATGCAAATGGATGCAGCGATACAAGTACTGTATTTATTGGCGCAAATGGTATCTGCGGTAATATTCATTTTGCCAATGCAATAGCACCCGAAGGACAGGGGAACAATAAGTTATTCGGGCCGCTGGGAAACGTTATTGAGCTAAGCAATTATAACATGGCAGTATACAACCGCTATGGCCAAAAAGTATTCAGCAGCAGCCAGCCTTTAGAAAAATGGAATGGTAACTTTAAAGGTGTAAGAGCTTATTCGGGCATATATGTATGGTACTGTAACTATACCTATAAAAAAACAATCAAAAAAAATTTAAAGGGTACGGTAATGCTTATCAGGTAACTGTATACTATGCTGTTTTCTTTACCCGGGGAGTAGTTATAATTTTAACAGATTTTTTCACTTCACTGTTGTAATCCTGCTCTTCTATAATATCATCTTCCTGTAATTTAATCCGGTTGCTGATATCATTTAATGCCGAAAGTTTTTGCACCGTATACGGAATGGTATCCAGCCCGGAGGCAAACTTTAATATAGCTGTATATTCCAAGGATACTGCCCGCCATTACGGCCGGGCTATGTATAATTCTGGTAAAGATCAAAGAAAATCCAATTACCAGCAATACCATCGCTTCCATAAAACCAAAATTCCATGCTTCCTTATCAGAAATTTTAATTTGCCAGATTCTTAAATTATTATAATGCCTGTTGATGTGCATTTTATTGGCTGTGGCAATTACGTCTACCTGCCGCTCCATTTCATCATTCTTACGCTTGTGCAGCCGGTTCATTTTTTTACCATAATAAAAACTTACTGCCAGCACAGGAATCATTCCAGTAAGGCAGATGCCCACAATTATGCTATCGTAAAAGAACAGTATTATCAATGACCCAAGGATATTATATGCTGCCTCAATCATATACACTAAATCATGCTCCATAAAATCAACCACTTCACGTGCAAGTGCTGAATGAGCACTTAATTTAGACACGGGCAGTGAATGTATTCTTCGGCTGATGAAGGTAGTTACCAGTGAAGTATACATGGCAGTATAGGTACGTGTATCATACATATGCCGGAATATACCCACAATTAAATAAGCAAGGTGTACCAGGCTCAACACAATTAAACCACGGTAACTTCCTTTTATTAGATCATTGATGGCTTCGCCAAAAAAATAAAACCTCAGCAAGCTGCCCATCATTTCCATTGAAAACAGGGCATACGTTATCAATAGTTTATACTTATATTTCATTACCAGGTTTCTGATAATTTGAACTTGTGCCATAGCAGCTTTTTAAATTTTAAACAACACTTTCCATCTCACTATTTATAAAATAGCAGGAGGCAATGAGCAGTAAATTGAGCAGTAAATGGGTTCGTTAACCGTGGAGTTCGTTTTCTCTTTTTGTAACGGAATTATTTATAATTCCAGTTACCCTGCCACGGCAGGTGGGAGATCCGCATTTGCAATTAAAAG
>JAYWIB010000274.1:0-3337 GCA_043789265.1 Chitinophagaceae bacterium | reverse complement strand
AATTATTAGCTGAAAGATCTTTTCTGTTTGTACTTGTTTTGCTAACCCTATGTAAGTGTATGCAGTTTCTGATTGTGGTTATTTAAGCCGGGCTATTTCCGCAGCAATCAGGTCAAGCACTTCTGTGTTTTTTACTTCCTTTCTAATGCCAGCCTTTGCAGAGAAAATTATAAATACCCTGCCGCCATATTTTTCTTCAAAAGATTCAAAGCTCGCCTGCATTCTTTCTGATAAATTGTAATTACCAAAATTGGAGTTAGCCGTCACTGGCTTTATTTGAATGCCAAATGCTTTGTCGCCAACTTTTCCTATGTAATCTACGTCGCCGGAATGGTCTAAGTCAGAATCAGATTCTTCAAATACTACATCAGGAAATTTCTTGGATAGAAAATCATTGATAACAGATTTCTCTCTCAAAAAACCATCAAAGGTTCGGGGAATGGTAACTTCATACACATAGTCGCAGCAATCTTGTTTTGTAATTTGATTAAAGGCCTCTGTCCACTCAGGGATAACAACTTCGGTAATTTTTTCATAAAGCCTTTGGCCTAATTCATTCAATACATCTTGGGTTACCTTACCCGGCACCTTTGTTTTTGTATATGCTTTCTCAAAATAATATTGTCGCCATTCCTGCAAAGTTTTAGGCTGACACTCCCGAATCAGTTCCATTACGGCACCAACTTTACCTGGTCTTGTAAGTTGATAAGCATTGCTTGTGTAGTTTAATACTTTTTCCTTTTTACCAAACGGTTTTGCATATTTATAGATCGGTTGTTCTTCTTGTAATTCGTCCATTATTCTTGAGTTGATGGGATTAGACTTAAAAATTTTTCTTTGTATTTAAAATCGCTTTGGCTGTCAAGCTGAACCCATCCGCTTTTAATTAAATGTGCATTTATAAAAGTTTTATTTTCTAAATACAGGTAGCACATCAAGTTATTTTCGGCATCGTGTTTTATGTTGTCATACCTCAGAAAAACCTTTTTGCCTTTAAGTTTATCATTGAGAAAATCCGTTGCCTTGTCATTGATAACCGGGTCTTCTTTAATGCCTATAAGTTTTATTAGTAAGCCATTATTTAATCTTAATTTTTCCGGACTTATAATTTCTTTTACAGTGTAAAATTCCTCCCTTGCCGTTGAGCTGTCTTTGTCAAGTTTAGAACCAAACTGTAATTTTTTTACATCAATTTTCTTGTCGAGGGTGTGGGGGTCTTTAAAAATATAAGGCTGCTCCTGAATGTCGCTTTCAAAATCGGTCTTTTGATTTTCTTGTTGTACAAATTCATAAGTGGTGCCGTTTAAATCTTGCTGACGCACTTCTAACTTATCTTTTATAAAAGGAATAAATTCAGGATTGATTTCATAGCCTATAGAATCTCTTTCAAGATTTTTTGCAGCTAACAATGTTGTTCCACTGCCTGCAAACGGATCAAGAATGGTTTCTCCCACAAAAGAAAACATTTTAATCAAGCGTCTTGGTAATTCTTCTGGAAACATTGCTATATGTCCATTTTGCCTTGCACCTGTAAAGTTCCAATGTCCTGCAAAAAATGTATTCCACTCTTCAGCAGTCATTTTAGAATGTTCCTTTTGCTCTTTGGTGTGTTTTGGTGCCTCGCCAAGTTTTTTGAAAATTAAAATAAACTCATAGTCAAGTTTTAAAATGCCGTTTCGTGGATAAGGATAAGAACCCATCTGAACACCACCGCCAGTTGTATTGGAGGTAGTTACTTTTTGCCAAATCACAGCACCCATATAATCAAAGCCTATGTTCTCACAAAACTTAATTATTTCTTCCCGGATAGGAATTACTTTGTAACGTCCGTAGTAAACGGCCCGGGCAAACTGGTCACCAATGTTCACACATAGCCTGCAACCGTTGTGCAATGTCCGGTAACACTCTTTCCAAACCAAGTTCAGGTTGTTGATGTAATTTTCATAACTATCGTGGAATCCAATCTGATTGTCTGTTCCGTAGTCTTTAAGTTGCCAATACGGTGGAGAGGTAATAGCGAGATGAACAGAATTGTCTGGCAATAAAGTCATTTGTCTGCTGTCGCCATTGATTATTTTATGATGAGTTTTCAAACTATAATTTCGATTTGCCCAAAGTTAACAAAAAAGCGGCCTTTTAGGTTAGGCAACTCCTGAACATGCGAAGTCTTTTTAAAACCCTGCCAGCCTCGCCAGTATTTCTGCGTAGCCTGCCTGGTCAATAAGTGTATTGATTTTTTCCTGGCCCACCAGCCCTTTTTTATTTATTTGTGTTAACCAAACTTTGTCTGCATATTTTTTAAAAGCATCCCTGTATTTTTTTTGTTTATCTGCCTGCAGCAGCGCCCCGTAGCCACGCAGCAGCACCGCATTGAACCAGAAATTATCGGGAAACAAATTGTTTTTAAAAAAATGCTGCAGGCTTTTTTCTGCAAGCGACTGCGCCGCCCGGAGGTATTTTTTTTGCCCCGTTATTTTATACAGCATCACGTTGCTTTGCAGCATGGTGCCTGCATTGTAAGTAAAATATCTTGTATCAATTTTTCGGGAAGGCAATTGTATGTTGTCGTAGAATAAACCATCCGGCGAATAGAGGGTGTGGTAAGTCCATTGATATAATATCAAAGCAGTATCCAGATATTTTTGCTGACGGGTGGCATTGTATAGCTGCAGCGCAAGTAAAATGCCAGGCCCGTTAGAACAGGTGTTTTTTGTAGTGCTGTCAAATTCTTTCCAGTACAGTCCGCCGCCGGCGGTGGTATCATAGCCGGTAAGCATAAATCCATAAATTTCTTTTGCCAGCGCTAAATAGTTTTTATTTTTTGTTCGGCTGTATGCATCCATATAAGCAATGCCTATCCACTGATTGTCGTCGTAAAAGCGGGCATCACCGCCCATTTGTGGAGGATAAGATTCATAGCCAGGGTGCGGCGGTTTGGCTGAATAATATTTTTTGATAACTGCTGCGACAGGCTCTATATATTTTTTGCCGGCAAACAATGCTTCCATTTCATTAGCAGTTTGCAGCAGTGCACACAACGGCCACAGGTAGCTTACCGGTTTTTTATCTGTAGCTGTATCACCAGTGTTTTCTTTAAAATAATGAAGGCTGCTGTCGTAAAATACAGTGAACGCATTTTGATACAGCAGCAGCGCCCGCTGCCTGTATACCTGCTGATTGCTTTGCCCCCTTACTGCCCCAGTAATGCTTACAAGGGCAGCGGCTAATATGAGTTTACGCATAAATTTTTAGCTTAAAATGAAAAATGTTTTTAAGGAAGCTGCAGGGCCTCCATCATTTTTTCTGCCACCAGTTGGTTGCCTGCATCATTCAGGTG
>JAYWIB010000273.1:0-3338 GCA_043789265.1 Chitinophagaceae bacterium | reverse complement strand
AGAATGTTTCTAAATTAAAAAAATCCGGCAAGTCACTTAAAGAAACTATCGCTGCTAAACCCACTGCAGCTTATGACGAAAAATGGGGAAAGACTATTATTGATGGGGCAACTTTTACAATGCTTGTTTATGCTGATGTATAAATACTAATATCGTGAGAATTTTTTGGATTTAATAATCAATAAAATTGAATTTGTCCGATAAGTTCATACGCTTAGTAATGTAGAAATTTGTTATTCAATGTTCATCAACTTAGTTATTAATTTATTTGATTGTGCAATAAAGTAAAAGTTCGAAGGCGATTCAATACACAGCAATTTATAATTTTAAAAAAAAAATCAATGAAAAAGAAAATCATGTCTGTCATCTCAAAAATTAAGATAAGTTTATTAACGCTTTTCGTTTTTTGTATGATGAGTATAGTAAAAACCGTGAATGCCCAGGCACCGGATAAAGTAAAAAACATAATTCTTGTTCATGGCGCATTTGCTGATGGTTCCGGATGGGAGACGGTATATAACATCTTAACCAAAAAAGGATACAATGTAACCATAGTACAAAATCCATGTTCATCTTTAGAAGATGATGTAGCTGCTACGAACAAGGCATTGGAAAGGCAGGATGGCCCTTCTATACTTGTTGGTCATTCATGGGGAGGCACGGTAATTACACAGGCGGGTCTTTCGCCCAAAGTTGTCAGGTTGGTGTATATAAACGCCTTTGTGCCGGAAGTGGGTGAAACGGCTGGACAACTTGCCTCTTCAGAACCGGCAGCCAAGGAAGCTGGGGCATTACTTCCGGATGAGAACGGTTGGCTCTGGTATCCAAAAGATAAATTTCACATGGGCTTTGCCGGAGATATCAGTAAAGAAAAATCAGATTTCATGTATGATTCCCAAGTTCCCATCACTGCTAAATGTTTCTCTACGCCGGTGACCGTGGCTGCATGGAAAACAAAACCAAGTTATGCGGTGGTATCTACCGGCGACAAAAGCCTTAATCCCATTATTGAAAGAAGAATGTATAAACGTGCAGGCTGTATTGTTACAGAAATAAACGCAAGTCATGTTGTTTATATTTCTCAGCCAAAAAAGATTGCAGCGGTAATTGAAGCTGCAGCAATGGGAAATAAGTAATAAGTTATTAAAAGTATTTTATAGTTGCAAAAAAAGAAAAATAAAATGAAAAAAAATAAACAAAGTTCGAAGCTTTTACTATTCATCCTGTTTGCGTTAATTCAGGGAAGCCAAGCGTTTTCACAGGTGAAAGATTATGCTACTGACCCAAACCTCTCTGTTGAAGTACGGGCATTTTTAAAGGCGTTAAATTCTGGCGGACAGCCAGTGGAGAGTTTACCCGTGTTAAAAGCACGAAAAGTACTGGTGAATGCTCAGGCGTCGGTGAATGTTGATTTATCAGGGATTGATGTTTCTGAAAAAACAATAAAGGCAGATGGTTTTACCATCAAGCTAAATATTGTGCGGCCTGCAGCAGTAAAGGGAGTGCTTCCTGTATTCATATTTATTCATGGTGGAGGATGGGTGTTAGGCGATTTTCCAACGCATCAACGCATGGTACGAGACCTGGTGGTGCTATCAGGTGCAGTTGGAGTATTTGTAAATTATACCCCTACCCCGGATGCCGTGTATCCAAGAGCTATCAATGAAATTTATGCGGCAACTAAATGGGTAGCTGATCATGGATCAGAAATAAATGTAGATGGAAAACGGCTTGCTGTAGTGGGAAACAGTGTAGGTGGAAATATGACTGCTGTTACAGCTTTAATGGCAAAGGCCAAACATGGCCCGGAAATAAAATTGCAGGTTATGTTTTGGCCTATTCTTGATGCTGATTTTACTACGGCATCTTATCGTCTGTTTGGTGAAGACCGCTTTTTAACGACATCATTAATGAGGTGGATGTATGATATGTACATAAAAGACCCAGAAAAACGACATGATATTTATGCGTCTCCCCTACGGGCATCTGTTGACCAATTAAGAGGGTTGCCACCAGCTTTGATTCTGGTTGCAGAAAATGATGTTCTTAGAGACGAAGGAGAAGCCTATGGCAGAAAGCTGAATGAAGCTGGTGTTATGGTAACAACTGTCCGTTACAATGGTGTTATTCATGATTTTGGGTTGCTAAATGGGCTTGCCGAAATTCAACAAACCCGTTCATTGTTTGTGCAGGCAGCCGCCGAATTGAAAAAATATCTTAGATAAATACCTTCTTAGCACTTTGCTAGAGTCATAAATAACAAACCGTTTAAAAATAAATTTATCATGAGTACCGCAACAATGTCAAAGCCCTCAAAGATTGTCGATTTTGCAAACGATTTACATATTGACAGTCATGTAAAAGCTTTTTTAAAAATCCTGAATGGTGGAGGTGGCCCTCCCTTAGAATCCCTGACAGCAATTGAAGCCAGACAGGTATTGGTAGATGCCCAGACATCAATAAAAGTAGATCTGTCTGGTATTGAAGTTGACGAAAAAACTATTTCAAATGATGGCTATACCGTAAAGCTAAACATCGTAAGACCGGCAGGTGTAAAGGGAATACTCCCTGTATTTATTTTCATTCATGGTGGCGGCTGGGTATTGGGTGATTTTCCAACGCATCAGCGTATGGTTAGAGACCTGGTGGTACTATCAGGTGCCGTTGCAGTATTTGTGAATTATACACCTACGCCCGATGCAATGTATCCGCAGGCTATCAATGAAATTTTTGCAGCCACAAAATGGGTGGCGGAAAATGGAGCAGAGATAAATGTAGATGGAAAAAGATTGGCCGTTGTTGGAAATAGCGTGGGTGGAAATATGACTGCTGTGACGACTTTAAAGGCCAAAGCAAATGGAGGTCCGAAAATAAAACTTCAAATCATGTTATGGCCAATCGTAGATGCAAATTTTGAAACCGAATCCTATAAGCTTTTTGGGCAGGATCGTTTTCTTACAACTCCTCTAATGAAATGGATGTATGACATGTATATCAAAGACCCTGAAAAAAGAAAAGCAGTTTACGCATCTCCCTTACAGGCCAGCATTGAAGAATTAAAAGGCTTGCCCCCGGCTTTGATACAAGTTGCGGAAAATGATGTGCTGCGTGATGAAGGAGAAGCTTATGGTCGCAAATTAGATGAAGCCGGAGTAGATGTAACAACTATACGCTACAATGGAATGATCCATGATTTTGGTTTGTTAAATGGGTTGGCCGAAGTACCTGCGGTAAAATCTTTATTCGTACATGCGGCGGCGGAACTTAAAAAGTACCTGGCTTAAAATTATTTCCTGTAGGAAGCAAAACAGGATACTCGGAGCTGTATGGTTTGCCCG